>CAYLXJ010000029.1:0-12512 GCA_964387385.1 uncultured Pirellulales bacterium | reverse complement strand
TTGAGGGTCACGATTGCACAGCAGCCAGTCCGCAGTGAATTCAGCCAAGTCCGTCAGTTCCAGAGAACCAACCTCCCATTCGACAGCGAACAGGGCATAATCATATAAATCCACCTGACAGTTTTCATCGAGGTCGGCCACAAACGGTGTTGTGCAGCCGCCGTATTCAAAGTAGCCGAGGTCAGGAGCACTGCTATGGTAGGGCAAACCAACATAAGTACCCCCGTTAATAAGGTCGCTTACGGCAGCCAAGTGCATAAAATTAATGTCTGGCAAACTGCCGTCGGCATTTCGCGGGCCATACGCCGAAGAAGGGTCAATACTGACAAAATCAGCGCTTGTAACAACAAAGGGGGGCATCCAGCTATTTGTCGTCTGCACAACAAAGGCGCCGAGACTGTTTGAGCCAGAAAAGTAATCACAATTCGTAATTGTTGCCGTCTTACCGCTGGCCGGTGCTGTAGGTATGCTGTAATTATACGAGCCGTTGCTGAAGGCCGTGCAGTTGTAAAGGGTCATCGAACCTTTATTATTATTCTGGTCAAACCCTTTGACTCTGTTGTTAAAAGCGAGACAATTTTTAAGAATTACATTATGTCTTAAAGTTTTATCGTCGCTACCCCCCATTTTAAATCCATTACCGTTGCCAGAGCTTGCGGAACCATCTTTGAGGTAGCCGGCCTTAAAAGCCCAGCATTTCTCATAAGTGGTAGTTACGTCATCGGACGGTCTCAGATATCCGTCATACGCATCATCCGAGTTTTGCCACGACCTGCAGCCGTAAAAGTAATTTCCCGTTCCGACGTCGAGCTTGGGCGCGAAACCATCGGCATTCTCTCCGTCAGGAGCATCAAAATTGTAATAGGAGTCACAATTTATAATTTGATTATAAGCTGCCCCGCCGCCTAACTGGATGCCAGTATTCCTGTTTTCGTATGAGGAACAGAATTCGACGATATTATAGGTTCCACCGTTGATTTTTATTCCGTTATGAGGCGCTCCTTTGAAATCTATTCCTTTAACATACCAGTAACTTCCATTGATTTTAAGGCCGTCTGCGGAAGTGCCCGTCATCGCTGTAAAATCGATGAGCGGCCGTTCACCGTTATATCCGATTAAAGAACATCTATTGGTTTCACTTGCGCCGCTTTTTACGGGAAGCGTTATTGCGGTGCTTGAGCCGGTGTATGTATATGTTCCCCCCCGCACATATATTGTGTCGCCAGCAACAGCCGCTGTTACCGCCTTAGGAATTGTTTTCCAGGGATTGCCTATGGAGCCGTCGCCTGTGGTATCATTTCCGGTCGGGGAAACAAAATAAGTGCTGCAATACGCAGGAGCTGCCGCGAAAAGTATCCCCAGCATTAGAACAATTTTCTTCATCACCCTGCTCTATAAAAAATCGGACAACTAAAAATATATTATATATTATTGCAGCCAGTTTTCCGCCAGCAGTGAGAACTCATAAAAATCAACGATGCCGTCATAGTCGAAATCGGCGTCCTCGGCGTCGGTCAGCCAGTAAATAGTAAATGTTTTGAGGTCATTCATATTTACTATGCCGTTGCGGTCGAAATCGCCGTAAACGGTTTTATACCAGTGCGGCGGATAAGGTGTTCCGGCTCCTGCGTATGCGGTGACTATATTCGGCAAAATTGACGTATCATCGAGCGTGTATGAATACGGCGGGGTGAAAATTGTGTCGTATTCGTTTGTAGCCCAGGTTGGCTGCGTGCAGTTATAAAATATATTGCCTGTATTCCAGCCGATGTGCCCCGCGGGATAACCGGTCCCGCTATAATAATCAGCCCAGGGATTGGGCACGGTATTGAAGTAGTTGCTCTCGACACGAATACGGGACCCACAGCCGACACCAACACAGTATCCTCCGGCCACAAGATTACTGTAATAATTGTTATAAACGTGCACCTGGCCATAACGGACGCGAGGCATTCTTTCTTTGACGCCGGTCGTCCACCAGTTGTGATGGTAAGTGACGCGAAGATTAGCCGCATCATCGGATTGGCTGTCGCTGCTTCCGACAAGACATGCGAAGGTATGGCCTGGGTCCGGAGCAGAAGGGGTATAGTGGAATTTACACCATGATACGGTAACAAAGTCGGAATTGTTGGATATATCGAAAGCTCCGTCACCGGTGTCGTAGATTGTGCACTTGGTAACAAGAACATTGTATATATCCTGCTTTAAGCTGATGCCGTCGTATGCGCTTCCTACATAAGGATTCGTTATGTTCAGATTCTCAATGATTATGTTCCCGTCACGATTTTTAAAGCCGACATTTCCTATGAGCGTCGGATTCTCACCTACGCCTATGAGTGTTTTGTTAGCGCTGATTTCGAGAAGACCCTGACCGATGTTAACCTGGCCTGAGATTCGAATGATATACGGTGTAGTCCCCAGTTCGGCGTAGTGTTCAAGGTCGGTCATGTTGTTGACATCAACAACGGTTCCGCCTTCGCCGCCGGTAGTGCCGCCGTTCTGACTTGCCCAGCCGTCGGCTGCGGCAAGTGCGCTCGATAAAACGCTCAGGCAAAAAACCGTTAAAAATACCGTAAAGAAATATCTTTTAATCACTCAAAATCCCCAAAGATTGAACTTTATTCATATTACGGGCAGCCTGCCGGCATCAGGTTATCGCCTGCCACGTTCATATAATCGATATTACCCAGGCCGCCGCTGGTTGTTGCCTGAAGGCGTACCGTTTTGATGCCTTCCGTTAATGTTACGCTGCCGGAAGATACCGTGTTCCACGTAGTCCATGCGCCTGTGCCCGGGAAACTGATGCCGGACACAACAGTTGAACCGTTTATAATCAGGTTTGCCGGCCTGTCGCCTGAGGCATTGGCGTATCGCCAGGTAAACGTATATGTGCCGCCGGCAAGAATGTTTACACTCCAGTTGATACCATTGCCTGTGGCATTGTCGGTGTTTGCATAGCCCGTGCCTGTATAACCGGAATGTTCCGATTCGATAATGCCGTCCACGCTGCAGAAGCCGGCTGTATTTTCCTGTATGGTAACGCTTGCGCTTCCTGCGCTCGGATATGCCGATACTTCACTTGAATAACCAGATCCATTTGAATTTGTATCGACTGCGGTAACTACATAGTAGTATGTTGTGTTATTCGCAACCGCGTTGTCCGTATAATTCGAATCGGTCAGAAGCGAACCGTTAAGTTTGCCGTATCCGCTGCCTGAAGTCGTTGAACGGTAGATATTATAACCAGCCAGGTCTTCCTCGGTATTGTCATCCCAATCAAGCGAGACAGTCGCGTCGCCTGCCGCAGCTCCGAGGCCCGTCGGCGCTGCCGGCGGGGTAATATCAGGCGCTATATAAAGCCAGTTTTCGGCCATAAGGGCAAACTCGTCGAAATCAACGTCGCAGTCACCGTCGAAATCGGCGTCCCAAAGCTGATTGCAATCGGAAACCGGCGGCCAATACTGTCCAAATTGAGCGAAATCGAACATATCTACGAATCCGCTTTTGTCGAAGTCGCCGTAATAGCCGAGATACCAGTGCGGCGGGTAGCCATCGTTGCCGTCGGCGCCTGCTCCATATCGCACAATCGCCGAAATATCTTCACCATCATCAAGCGTATAAGCATAAGGCGGTGTAAAAACACTGGCGTAATCGTTCGGCGCCCAGGTTGGAATGGAGCAGTTATAAAACACATTTCCGGTGTTCCAGCCGATTATTCCCGGAGTGCCACTGCCGTAATAGTTTGCCCAGGGATTGAACACGGCATTGAAGTAATTATTTTCGACGCGAATATTTGCCTCGACGCCGACGCCGATACAATAACCGCCGGCCAGAAGGTCGCTGTAATAATTATTATAAACGTGCACCTGGCCGAAACGGACGCGGGGCATACGCTCTTTTACCATATTACCCCACCAGTTATGGTGGAAAGTGACACGCAGATGTCCCCTGTCCGCGTCGCCGTTGTCGTCGGAATGTCCGACTAAGTTGCAGTAATTGTGGCCGCTGTCGAAGGTGTACTTGAATATGCACCAGGAGACGGTCACATAGTCGGCGCCGTTCTTGATATCGACGTTGCCGTCGCCGCCGTTGGTAAACGTGCAGTGGTCTATCCAAATGTGACTGGCCTCGTCAATGGTGATGCAGTCCCCATCGCCCACCTCGGCCTGGTTGTCTATATCCAGAAACCTGAAGATATTGTTGCTTTCTTCGGCCCTGTAGCACTTCAAATTGCCGCTGATATGCGAACCCGGCAGGCCGATGATTGTCTTGTTGCCCCGGACCCGGACGTTTCTGCCCAGATTGATATTTCCGCTCACATAAATGATGTAAGGGGTTTGGCCGGTATTCTCTACGAGGTTAATAAAGTCGGCGGCGTTGTCAACTGTGACTACGGTTCCGCCTCCTCCGCCGGTTGTGCCGCCGGCGATACTGGCCCAACCAATAGGTGTGCTGTCGTATGCCGCCGCTGAAAGACAGTAAAAAAGCGAAAAAACCGCCATCGCCACAGCCAAAAGGCCTCTTTTCATACACTTCTCCTTTAAAACTTATTAAACAACTATTATTGTATCATAAAGGAAGCCGAAATTATCCTCATATAATAAGATTTGCGCAATATTATCCTTTTATTTGCGCGAAAATCTCACCTGTTGAGGCGTAATGCGCATTAAAATATATTATGGTTCCTATAGGGGCTGTTGAAAATTGGAATATTTTAGGACAAAGTAATTTTCACATTTTCAACAGCCCTTTTAATACTGAGCGTTTAACTTGAGCTTTGGAGTAAAAATTATGCGAAAAAACGTCGTTCTGACCGTCGTTGCGCTGATATGCTTTGGGTGTGCGGGCCTTGAAACAAGTTCGTCAGCAGCGGTAAATCCGCCTCAAAACCTGATGATACCCCCGCTGGCGTATGATGACACGAGCATAACCGTGATTTGGAGCAAGCCGGCCGATTATTCCAATGTTGTCAGCTACAATGTTTATCAGGACAACACTCTTGTAGGAAATACCAAAAACCTGTTTTATAATGTTACCGGTTTGGAGCCGGCTTCACCATATTCTTATATTGTAAAAGCTGTTGATGCATCCGGCGAAGAATCCCAGCCAAGCAATAAAATCATACAGACAACTCCTGCGACAATTAAGGTTTTTAACGTTACCGATTATGGCGCAATCGGCGACGGTAAGACGTTAAATACAAAAGCAATTCAAAAGACCATTGATGAATGCACACCGGGCGGCAAGGTCCTTATCCCAGCGGGGACGTTTGTCAGCGGAGCGATTTTCCTTAAAAGCGATATGACGCTTCAAATCGACGGCACGCTTCGCGGAAGCGATGACGCCAATGATTATCCCCTGACAAGCAAGCGGTTTTCGTATTACCTGTCCGGCAATAATTATATGGGGTTGATAAACGCCTATACCGACAAATATGGCAGCATTAAAAACGTCAAGATATGCGGCTCAGGAACGGTAAACGGCGGCTCAGACATTGTCGGCTCAATAACGGGCCATAAAAATACGAAGCTCGGCGACAACCAGGCGGCCGCAGCAAATGACAGCGCAAGGGCCGACACGATAACGGTAAAAGGCGTTGACGGTCTTTATATCGGCGGCTTGACTTTCGTGAACCCGGCGATGCACGTCATATTCATAAGCTTTTCCAAAAATATCACCGTAAACGGAATCAAAGTCGATGCATACGACATACATAACGCCGACGGCATCGACCTTGCGACGAGCGATACGGCTTATATTTTCAATTCGTATTTCGACGCGGGCGACGACTGCATTAATTTCAACGCGGGCGTCGGCGCAGACGGCGTAAAAGAAAACTTCCCCGACACCAATATCAGGGTATTCAACTGCGAAACAAAGCGGGGCCACGGCGGCGTGGTCTTCGGCAGTTTCACGGCGGCGTGGATTCAAAACGTCCTCGTCGAGGACTGTGTTTTTGACGGAACGGACAGGGGTCTTAGGTTTAAGACGGGAGCAAAACAGGGCGGCGGCGCAAGAAACGTCCTTTGCAGGGACATTACCATAAAAAATATTGCAAAGTATTCCGCCATAGATTTTGACAGCACTTATTCCTGCGACTACCCATCGGGCGGGCAGGGACAGTTCAGGGACATCACGATTAAAAACGTCGTCTGCACCAATCCTAAAAGGTTCGGGATTTATGTAAACGGCCAGGAGGGAATGCCGCATACAAATCTGTCGTTAAGCAACATTTCAATAGACGGGGCAGCGATGGGCGGCGTCAGCATCAAGCATTGCACGGACAGCACATTTGACACGATTGACATTAAAAACTGCAAATCGGTCTGGATGATTGATTCAAATACGACATCGGGGCTTGCATTCAAAAATTGCGATCCGTCGCCTGATGACAAGCCGCATGCAATCAAGGAGACAGGAGCCGCAACAGCTTCGCCTGCCGAGGCGGTTGTTATCACAGCCACAGAAATGGCTGCTCCCGCAAGCGAGCCGGGCCGCAATATACGCATTGTCATAGTGGGCGATACGACCGCCAAGGACAACAAGGGCTGGGGGCCTGGTTTCAAGAGTTTCCTTACAGGACGGGCGGAGTGCACTAATCTGGCTGTAGGTGGGCGCAGCAGCAAGAAATTTATCGACGAGGGCCGCTGGGCAAAGGCGCTTGCATTGAAAGGCGATTATTACCTGATACAGTTCGGCCACAATGATGAGTCAGCCAAAGACGACACCAAAACAGACCCCGCTACAACTTATCGAGAATATATAAAGCGATACGTTGACGAGACGGTCGCCGCCGGCGCAAAGCCGGTGCTTATTACGTCGCTTGTTCGCCGACAGTGGAGCGCTGACGGTAATACAATCACCTCGTCGCTTGCACCACACGCCGAGGCGGTCAGGGCAATCGCGAAGGAAAAGAACGTCCCGGTCGTTGACCTGCACGACCGGAGCAAGGAACTGTGCGAAAAACTGGGTAAAGCAAAATGCGACGAGCTTAGCCCCCGCAAAGACGACGGCTCTACCGACAATACGCACCTTACCGAAGAGGGCAGCCGTGTTTTCGGTCAGCTTCTTGCAGAGGAACTTGTCAAGGCCGTGCCGGAATTAAAGGCGTATTTCCGCTTTGAGCCGGCGGCAGACACAAATTCAAAATGACAAAAATTTTATGAATTTCAGAAGAATCACAGGATTAGCTTTAGTGGTTTGTATTTTCTATTTGGCCGGATTGGCCGCCGGTAATACCCCTGAACCTAACACATCAGGCGGCAAAGTGCTGCGTATATTACTTGTCGGCGATTCGACAGTCACGGATAAGCAGGGCTGGGGGCCCGGCTTCAAGAGTTTTCTTACCGACCGTGCTGAGTGTATAAACGCGGCCAGGGGCGGGCGAAGCTCCAAAAGTTTTATCAATGAAGGGCTCTGGGCAGAGGCGCTGGCGCTTAAGGGCGATTATTATTTAATTCAGTTCGGCCATAACGACGAACCCAACAAAGGCGAGCGCAGCACCGACCCGGCAACTACTTATCGGGAATTTATGACGCGATACATCGACGACACTCGCGCAATCGGCGCAACGCCGGTGCTGGTGACATCGCTGGTTCGCCGACAATGGGACAAATCCGGCAGCGGAAAAATCGACTCCAGCTTGGTCCCCTACGTCGAGGCGGTCAAGGCGCTCGCGAAGGAAAAGAACGCGGCACTGATTGACCTGCACGAAAGAAGCAAACAAATATGCGAACAGTTAGGCAAAGAAAAGTGCCGGGAATTCAGCCCAGTCAAAGACAATAACCAGATTGACAATACTCATCTTAACGAAAAGGGAAGCCGGATTTTCGGGCAAATCGTTGTCGAGGAGCTTATCAGGGCCGTGCCCGAACTAAAATCCTGTTTCCAGAACCTGCCGCCGGCAGACGAAAACACAATGGCAGCGGAGAATGTCCCTGCGCTATTAAAAATCGATTCTTAGTATATTACCCTCCTTATTCAGCAGCCGCCTAAAGCGGCTGACTAACCCCGCCCCCGGAGAGGCGGGGTATTTATAAGACGTTATTTTGCGCAAAATCAAGAGCAACTTTGCGCAAATATCTGTAAGACGTCCGAAATCAGGCCCGATTTCGTGTATAATAAAGTAGCACCCGATTTTTATTCAGGACGAGCGGTATGAAAAAAGCATTATTGTGGGCGGTTGCAACCGTCTCAACACTATTATGCTTGACATCGAGGATTTTGGCCGCAACCGGATTTGCGAATAGCGCCACAGGCGGCGCCGGCGGAACAGTCGTTACGGCGACCACAGCCGCTCAATTAAAAAGCTATACCGAATCAACCTCCACTTATATTGTCGAGGTTTCAGGCGATATCAATTTGAGTTCCATAGGCGGAGGGGTCAGCATTCGGGGAAATAAGACAATCAGGGGTATCGGAACAAATCCCAAAATTACAGGCCGGTTGGGTTTCAGGGACGACGCCAATAATATAATTATCGAAAAACTGACTATAACAAATCCCAAAGTCGGAACGGGAGAGGGAGACGGTATATCAGTAAAAGACAGGATAACCAACTTATTTATTTACAAATGCACCGTCTATGACTGCTGCGACGGCATGATAGATATAACCACTGAATCAGACAACGTTACGGTTTCCTGGTGCAAGTTTTACTATAACAATCCCGCGCCGAACGAAAGCCATCGCTTTGTAAATCTTATCGGCGCCAGCGATACGGATTACGCCGACAGAGGAAAACTTCACGTAACAATGCATCACAACTGGTGGGCAGAACGATGCTATGAAAGGATGCCACGTGTTCGCTTCGGCCAGATCCATCTTTATAATAATTATTACAGCAGCAGCGGTAACGATTACTGCATTCGCCCCGGTGTGGAATCGCAGCTTCTTATCGAAAGAAATTACTTTTATTACGTCGATGAGCCCATCGATGAAAAAGACGCTACTTCGCTTATAGAATGCTGGTACAATTTCTTTCACGGCTGTACGCATGTATATTACCCGGCAAACGGCTACGATGATGTTTTTGCGCCTCCTTATTCATACATATTCAATAACGTCTTTGACGTTCCGGCAATTGTCCAGGCATACGCGGGGGCTGATACGCCTGAGCCGCCGCACTGGTACGATTATCCTTACGGCGATTTTACTCGAAACAACGCTATTGATATTTACGACCTCGGCGAATTCACCGGACACTGGCTGACCGACGCCGCTGACGCGGACTATGACGGCGACGGCGTTGTTGATTTTTACGAATTTGCGCTGCTGGCCGGAAACTGGTCGCCGTAATATTTTATCTTCACAAAAACCCCCGTGCATACCTCTGCGGCAGTAAAATCCTGCGCGTTAAAGTTTTATTTTTTGCGCGGATTTGCTTGGACGAAACGCATTTTATACGTTATTTTTGTATCTGATAAGAATAATCCACACTATAATCGTAAAAGAGGAAAGTAAAACAGAATGGACATTTTCGGATTTCATCCGATAGACATCACGATAATCGCTGCATATCTTCTGCTCATCACCTACATCGGTAAGCGAAGCATAAAAAGGGTGCATAACCAAGAGGACTACTTCCTGGCAGGCCGGGGGGTCGGCAAGTTCTTCCAGTACTTTCTTAATATGGGCACAATCGTCGATGCCGGCAACGCGGCCAACACCGCAAGCGCCGCATTCAGCAAAGGACTCGGCGGCGTATGGATTCTGCTTGCGCCGATTCTGACGGGGCCTTATTACTGGTTTATGGCGGCGTGGTTCAGGCGGGTGCGGCTGATAACAATGGCGGAGCTTTTCGACGAACGGTTCAAAAGCAAATTTATGGCCTTCATTTACGCCTGTATGGGTATGTGGCTTAGCATCATAAATATCAGCATCGAAAACAAGGTCTCGCTGCGAACGTTTCAGGCGATGACCACCAAGCCGGAATCGAACTATACCGAGCAGGAAAAACAGCAGGTGCAGCAATTTGCCGAGTACCGCGAGCTTGATAAATTATACAGGGCAAAACAACTCGAGCCGGACAGGGTCGAAAGATACAAGGCCCTGAGCAGTATGTATAAAAAAGGCGAAATCAGCGCATACGTATCCTATACCAAGGCGGGATGGTTTTTCGCGGTGTATATCGGCTTCGTGGGCGCGTATGTAATAATGGGGGGACTCAAGGCATCGGTGCTGAACAACTTCATTCAGGGAATTCTTATATTCGCATTTTCAATAATGATGATACCCATTGCCCTTGTAAAACTCGGCGGCCTCGACGTATTTGCAGCAAGGGTCCCGGGGCATATGTTTTATATTTTCGGCTCAGGCCTCGACGAGTTTACTCTGTGGTCAATCGGCGCTTATATGCTGGCCAACTACATCATCGGCATTACCGGCCACCAGGGCAATATGGCGAACAACGGTTCCGCTAAAGACGAACTGGCCGCACGGACGGGAAATATAGGCGGGGCTTATACAAAACGTGTCCTGACAATTTTGTGGGCTTTGTGCGGCCTTCTTGCATACGCCCTTTTCCACGAACAGATTTCAGACCCAGACACCGCATGGGGCGTTATGAGCAATAACCTTTTGGGCGTCGGTCTTAGGGGCATTATGATATCGGGAATCCTCGCGGCGAATATGTCAACCGTCGCCAGCGTCTCGGTGTACCTGTCAGCGCTGTTTGTCAGGCATTTATACAAGCCCCTTAACCCGAACAAATCGGAACGCCATTACGTCAATATCTCCCGCGTCTCGATTGTGTTCATTCTGCTTTTGAGCGTTTACGTGGCGATGTCAAGCACCGGCATTATCGACATCCTTAAGAAGCTGCCTTCGCTCAATATCATTTTCGGCGCGCCTGTGATGCTGCTATTGTTCTGGAAGCGACTCACATTGAAGGCCGTTTACGCACAGGTCATAACCTGTATTTTGATTTTTGCCGTCCTGCCTGGCGTCCTGCCCAAGCTCGGCCCGGTCCGCAACTCCCAGTGGCTTACCGAGCAGACAGCCGAAATCACTGTCAAACGCGTTGTCGAGGCAAGGCAGGAAGACGTGGACAAGGGGCTTGCCCAAAACGTGGGACAGACGATAACCAAAGAGTCCCTTATCCCGCCGACGGCCATCTTTTTTGATTCGGTCGCAAGACAGAACCCCGACGACCCGGATTCGCCTCGCGTAGGTCTTGGCCGGCTGAATACCGAAATTGTCCTCGCCGGCCTGCTCGGCTTCGACCTTCAGCACGTCAAGCCCTCCACACTTTTGGCGCTGCGGTATCTTATCGACGCCTTTTTGCCGTTTTTAATCCTCATTCCGGTGAGCTTGCTCACCAGCAACAAAGGCCTCGAGGAAAATATCGCCCGCTTTTACGCCAAAATGAAAACCAAGGTCATCGCCGACCGCGAGCTTGACAATGCCGAACTCGAGAAAAGCTATGCCAACCCGACCCGTTTCGACCATTTGAAACTGTTCCCGAAATCCAACTGGGAATTCTGCAAATGGACTAAGGAAGACACCAATGGCTTTTTCCTCTGCCTTGCCCTTACAGGAGGCATCCTCACCGCCTTCTGGCTACTCATCAGATTTATCACCCATTAATTTAATGAACAATCAGATAAAATATTTAGTCGTCGTGTTAATCACAATCTTCTTTGCAGTCGGCTGCTCGAGTCCGCACAAAACAATTCCTTAAGTATCCAAGATCGAGTTTCTCCTGCATTCCCGGCCTACCGATTCTGCACTCTAAGGATTTTGTGAACTGGACAATCATCGGCTACGCCCTGCAAAAGGGAATTGAAAAAGTAATCGAAGAACAGCCGATACAAACGGATTCGATTTTCCTGCGTGTTCAGGCCTCTTCCCCCGACGCCCGCTGCAAATTCAGTTATAGCATCGATGGAAATCGTTTCGAGGACATTGGAAATGAATTCAAAGCCAAGCCCGGCAAATGGATTGGCGCAAAAGTCGGCCTTCTCTGTACACCGTAGCCGGATTCTCAACCCGGCGGCTTCGCCGACTTCGACTGGTTCAGAATCGAATAATTTAGCCACAGAGTTTTTAGCCACAGAGGTCACAGAGACCACAGAGTTTTTTAAAAAGAATTGTATTAAGACGATAGATTGACTTGTTATTTTTTTAATCGCTTTTTGTCCGAATTTAGAGCATATAAGAAACCGGCAAGAAAAAAAGGGGGAAGACACATTATTCCCATTGTCCACCACGACTGAATTGGTCCTCTTTTTTTATTAATGGCGGCAAGAACAGAGGTCTGAATGGTTTGAAGTTGCGACCATTCAGGAATTATATAGAGTGTTTTCTGTGGTGCGTAGTATCCTTTTGTAGGAAGGTTTGGCTCTGCGACAAACTGACGAAACTCTCCAGAAGTATTCTGAATGGCGAGGTCACTAAAGTTTATATCATCACAGTCGAACAGAATTTGCCGTGTTTCACCTGCTATGATTTTATAAGGTTTATAATCCTCCCCAAAAACTGGGCGCAAAATTGAGGTGAGTTAAGGTGGATTT
>CAYLXJ010000028.1:0-12709 GCA_964387385.1 uncultured Pirellulales bacterium | reverse complement strand
CCCCCGGATAATGCGTTATCCCCTGCACCATCCCCTTCCCGTGCGTCCGCTCTCCCACCAGCGTCGCCCGCCTCTGCGACGGGTCCGCCAGCGCCCCCGCCACTATCTCCGATGCGCTCGCCGAACCCGAATTGACAAGCACAACCATCGGCACATCCGAATATGTCCCCTTCTTGTGCGCCGCCGCGTATGTCGGTATCCCGAACCGAGGCCTGGTTATCACTATCAGGCCCTCATTCAGAAAATCCTCCGCCACCTCCACCGCGCTGTCAAAATATCCCCCTGAATTGTATCGCAAATCAAGAATCAGTCCCTTTATCTGCGCTTCCTCAAGCCGCTTAAGCGCAACCCCCAAATCCTCCGCTGTCTTCTCCGAAAATCCCGTCAGCCGCACGTACCCGATTTTCTCCCGCTCATCGACTATGTATTGCCACTTCCCCTGCTCGTTCCTCTGCCATCCCCGCACCGTCGGCACGACAATCTTCGCACGCGTTATCGTTATATCGCGCGACTGAATCTCCCCTTCCCGCCTTATCGTCAATTTCACCTTCGTCCCGGCAGGCCCTGTTATGCTCTTCACCGCGCACGCAAGCGGCATGTCCTTCGTATCGACCCCGTCAACTTTTTCTATCACGTCCCCCGCGTCGAGATCTGAATTATATGCAGGGGTGTCCGGCACCAAACTTGATACCGTCAACTGCCCCTTCTGCCTCGTTATCTCTATCCCGATTCCCGTAAACTCGTTCGTCATCGCCTTCTCGAATTCCGACACGCTCGTCGGCCACACTATCACCGTATATGGGTCCAAAGCGCCGAACGACGCATCCGAGAACTGAGCTATCAATACCTCCTCCGGCAGCCGCGCGCTCGTCAGGTTTATTTCCAGCACCTTCTCGAACGCCGCGATAAATGCGTCCTTCCCCGCCCCCTCAGGCCAGCTCGCCGCCTCCTTCTCCATCGCCTCGCACTGCTCCACGAATTTCGCTATCGCCTTCGCATCCGAAACGTAATTCTTAAAACTCTCCCCCAGCGGATTTCCTTTTTTCTGTTCCGCATTCTGCTTTCCGTCTTCTGTCTTCTGCCTTCCGTCTTCCGTCTTCGTCAATGTCCCCACAACTTCCGCCAGCAGCCGGCATCTCCTCAATCCCTTCTGCGCCATAGCGCTGTAATCAATCTTGCTTACATAATTGAAATTCAGCGCATCCACCGCCCTCGCGAATATCCGCCGCTTCACCCCGTCGAATCTCTGCTTGCTCGTCTCGCACGGGCTGTCCTGGCCTGAACCCGCAATCTCGGCCTTTTCTATCAGCCGCTCCGAGTATTCCTTATACTCTTTGTTATTCGGCTCAAGCGCAGCTAACCAGCTGTAATATCTCACGTATGCGTCAAGCCATTTCCCCTCCCGCTCCAACTTCGCCGCTTCTGCTTTGGCGCTCGCAACCGCGTCCACCACGCACGCATCCGAAATCAATGGCTTCTTCTGCCCCTCATCCGCGAACTCCAGCACTCGCACTACCGCCGCCAGTATCGCCGTCGGCCCCTTAATCTCATTAGCATCATTAATGTCTTTTAAGTCCTTATCATCGCTTTCCGCATTCGCGTCGGCAGGCAGACCCTTCTTTACCCTCTCAAAGGCCGCCAGATGCTCCTTATAAGACACCTCTCGCCCTTTCTGCCGCTCTTTCTGCAGCTTCTCCCACTGCTCCACTATTGTTTTTAATTCAGCGACCGATTCCCACTTCTGCTTCCTGTAATCCGACCCCTCGATGAACTTTCCCGCCTCCTCGAACTTGCCCTGTTCTATCAGGGTGCATACCGTCTCGACAATTTCCCGTTCACTCGATATTTCCTGCCCCTCCCGGTTGGGTTCCCCCCGCTGTATTACCCCTATCGGCTTGTTTTTCCCCGCCAGCTCCGCCACCTTCGCAGCAGGCAGATTCCCGTCCGCGCTTGCCCCCGCGGTGTATGTGTCAAAACACCCATACACCGCCGCAAGCATTATCAGACAAATTATCACCCTTCCGAACGTTCGCATAAAATCTTTTATAGACATTCCGCCGCCTTACCCGCGCACCCCAGTACTTGTAGCTTGTGTTTCACCATTTGTTTTATCGCCTCGCGCCCCGGCCCAAGATACTTCCGCGGGTCAAACTCCGCCGGCTTCTCCGCAAACACCTGCCTAATCTTCGCCGTCAGCGCCAACCTCAAATCCGTATCTATATTAACTTTACAGATGGCCATTTTGGCGGCCCTGCTGATGGCGGATTCGGGGACGCCCATGGCGTTGGGCATTTTGCCGCCGTATTTGTTGATAAGGTCAACAAATTCCTTCAAAACGCTACTCGAGCCGTGCATCACCAGCGGGAAGCCGGGGAGTTTGTCCTGTATTTCCTGAATCCGGTCAAACGCCAGCTTCGGCTCGGTTTTGAACTTGTATGCCCCGTGGCTGGTTCCTACGGCCACCGCTAACGAGTCAACCCCCGTTTTACCAACGAATTCAACTACCTGATTGGGGTCGGTGAGGTGCTTTTCGACGTCGTCAACGCCGACGACGTGCTCCTCAATACCGCCCAGCTGGCCAAGCTCGGCCTCGACCACTACGCCGTGGTCGTGTGCGTATTTAACTACCTGCTTAGTTACATTAATGTTCTCCTCAAAGGGCAGTTTCGAGGCGTCAATCATAACCGAGGTAAAGCCGTCATCGACGAACTGCTTGCAGGTCTCGAAGTTATCGACGTGGTCCAAGTGTGTGCAAATCGGGATATCGGGGTTTTCCGCGACCGCGACGTTCATAATGGCGGTGAGGTAGCTGTTGGAGGCGTATTCGCGGGCGCCCTTGGACACCTGCAGGATGAGGGGGGCCTTCTCTTCGGCAATTGCCTCAATGATACCCTGCGTTATTTCCATATTGTTGACGTTGAAGGCCCCGACGGCGTAGCCGTTCTTATAGGCCATTTCAAACATCTTTTTGGTCGTTACTAATGGCATACTTTTCTCCTTATATATTTTTGTTCATTGTTTCCCGGCGCGCCGGGATTCATAAAAACCCCCTATGGCTCCCGGCCAACGAATTGCCGGGACAGAAGGGCAAGCCAAAAGGGGATAGTATAACACCTTTGCCGGGGATTTCAAACTAAAGTTTTTTAACCGTGCAAAGCAATGGAGGAAAATGCTTGAAATTTGCTCGATTCATAGGTATCTTGATAATGTCTTGTGTTTGATTTTGTGCGCGTATTTTCAGGAAGGATTAATTTTGTGGGGCCGGAAACACAAACAAGCCAAATCATCGATGATATTGTAAGCAACTCTGTCCTTGAATTAGTAGATTTGCATAGGATAAGGGTTAGCATGATGCTTGACCCCGAAAGAAAAGCCGATTTGGGACAATTTCTTACACCTTCTTCTGTTGCCGGTTTTATGTCTTCCTTGTTCCATCAGAAAGAATACAAGGATATCCATCTTCTTGATGCGGGGGCAGGGATAGGTTCACTTACTGCCGCTTTTATGGAAGAGTTTTGCGGTCGGTCTCTTAAGCCACATTCTATAGAGGTTACTGCATACGAGTTAGATTCCACGCTCTTTGAAGAACTGAACATCACTATTATGGAATGCCATAAAGCCGCCTTGGCAGCCGGAATCGGATTTAGCGCGGAAATTCTAAAGGAGGACTTTGTTAAAGCTGCAAGTATGATGTTGTCATCTTCACTTTTGGAAAATACGCAGAAAAAATCTTTTACTCATATAATAATGAATCCCCCATATAAGCAAATTCGAAGCGATTCAGAATATAGAGCACTTTTCAAGAAAATGGGGATTGAGACAGGAAACTTATATACCGGTTTTATGGGTATCGCCGTCCAGCTGCTGGAACCTAATGGTGAGCTTGTGGCAATTGTACCGCGAAGCTTTTGCAACGGACCATATTTTAAGCATTTCAGGAAAACTTTTTTTAACAGCGTAACGCTTAAAAAAATACATATTTTCGAATCAAGAGAGGAAGCATTCAAGGATGACGAGGTTTTGCAGGAGAATGTTATTCTGCATGCTGTTAAGGGGAGCAGACGAAGGCAAGTAACCATAACAGGAAGTTACGGCCCCGATTTTGAAAATATCACATTGCGCAATGTAAATTATGAAAATGTAATTCGAGATGAGTCGGGTGATTGTATTGTGCACATTGCTGCAAGTGACATTGATGATTATGCAATTGACCGATTAAAGTTATTACCATATTCACTTGCCGATATCGGAATAGAGGCCTCTACAGGGAGAGTCGTTGATTTCCGTTGTGAAAAAAATCTCAGGTGGAGCAAGGAGAACCAATGTGCTCCCTTGTTTTTTCCATCTCACTTTAGCTCCGGATTTCTTGAGTGGCCTAAGGGTGGGATCAAAAAACCCAATTATTTTCTTATTACAGAAGAGACCAAAAAATTTCTTATGCCCGGAGACGGCTTCTACACAGTAGTGAAACGATTTTCGCCGAAAGAAGAAACTCGACGAATCGTTACTGCTATCTATGACCCAACAAGAATTACCACAGAATTCGTTGCTTTCGAAAATCATTTAAACGTATTGCATGAAAGCGGCAGATGTATTAACGAAAAGTTGGCAAAAGGCCTGGCTGTTTTTCTTTCTTCCTCTCTTGTTGATATTTACTTTCGACATTTCAGCGGACATACACAAGTAAACGCAACTGATTTGCAAATGCTAAAATATCCGAGCAGAGAAACGCTGGAACGGATAGGCAGCCGTATAGGTGAGTATTTTCCGAACCAAAAAGAGATTGATGAGCTTATTGAAAAGGAGTTACACGCAATGGCTAAATTAACTTCACCAGACCCCGTCAAGGCAAAGGTAAAGAAAGAGGAGTCCTTATTAATACTTAAAACTTTAGGATTCCCGCGAGCACAGTTGAATGACAGGTCTGCTCTTGCACTTCTTGCATTACTTAACATGATGCCTTCTCATAAATGGGCTCAAGCAGAAAAACCTCTTATGGGTATAACACCGATTATGACGTTTTGCCTTCAACACTATGGGGTCGCATACGCACCCAATACCCGGGAAACTTTTCGAAGACAGACAATGCATCAGTTCGTTGATGCGGGACTTGTAATCGCAAATCCTGACGACCCTAAAAGACCTGTAAATAGTCCAAAGTGTTGCTATCAGATAGAGCCAATAGCATACGAATTGCTGAAAATGTTTGGAAAAAAGGAATGGGATTTGCATCTTCGAGAATATTTAAGCCGTAAAGGTACTTTGGCAAAGAAATACGCACGTGCAAGAGAAATGACGAAAATTCCGGTGCAACTATCTGATGGTATGAAGATTGATTTAACGCCTGGAAGTCACAATGAACTTTTGCGAAATGTCGTAATGGAATTCTGTCCCCGCTTCACACCAGGGGGAAAGGTGATTTATATCGGAGATACGGGAGGAAAATGGAAACATATAGATTCCTTATCGTTCAAAGAACTGGGGCTTGAAGTTGATTCTCATGGGAAAATGCCCGATTTAATGGTTTATTACACAGAGAAACAATGGGTCGTAGTTATTGAAGTTGTAACAAGTCATGGGCCGGTTGACGCAAAGCGAAGAGGTGAATTAAGCAAACTATTTGAACATGTAAAGGATAAATTGGTATATGTTACGGCCTTTCAGACCAAAAGCTTTATGGCCAAATATCTGAGTGAAATATCATGGGAAACAGAAGTGTGGGTAGCAGAGAATCCCGACCATCTTATACATTTCAACGGAAAAAGATTTTTAGGACCATATAAAGATTAAAGAATCTTTCCCACGTCAAACAATATATTCCCCACTGTACACAAAGACGTTTTCTGTTCTGAAAAGTTTATTTACAAGGGAGTAACTCCATTGAGACATCAAAAGCCAATAAGGAATAATATCCTACGTGATAAATATCTCGTTGGAATTCCGAATTCCGGGGACATCATATAATGGCACTAACTTAAGCGTTTTTCAGCGTATTTCAGGGTCTCATCATGTTTACAAAAGACGCCTTTGAGAGGAAATTTAGAGGATTTCGTTATTAAAGAACACCGTCTTTTTGACTCAAATATCCTTAAGTTAGTGCCATTAGGGACACCATACTCATTTCTTCTTAAATTCGCAATTTAAACTATACGTTGTTCGCTGAAAGTCGTATGCAATCATTATATTGTCAAATGCTGATAGAAAACAAGCTTTTGTGGCAAAAATCAGTGTAACCTGTCCGCCTCGCAAAGCGGGCGAGACCTCGCCAAAGGCGGGTGTAATCCGTGGTTAAGTTTTTCTCTGGAATTCTCTTGTCCAAGTAATCAATCCGTTAATCGCGAGGGCGAGGAAGAAGATATACAGGGCGGCGACGAATTTGACGCTGCGGGCGTAATAGAGGGCGATGCAAATCGAATTGACGCAAATCCAAAGATACCACGAATCGATTTTCCGCTGTGCCATAAGAGCGGCGGCGACAAAGCCCATTATCGTGGCTGTCGCGTCGATATATGGATATGCCGCCGGCTGAGGGAAAAAAGCTGGAAGCCAGATGTGAATCCTGCTCATAAGAAATCCTAAAAATATCCCCCCTGCCGCTATAATTGCGCCGGCTATAATACGTGTCCTGCGTGATCCGTATGAAACATCAATTTCTTTTTTTTCTCCTACGGCTTTTTTCCTCGCGATTAGCCACGCCCACCATCCGTAGAAGCAGTTGCCGATGTAATAGAATTGCTCGAAAAAATCGGAATAAAGACGAACCTGGTAAAACAACACCGCGAAAAGAGAAAAAGTAACAATCCCCAGGGGCCAGGCGTAAACAATTCTTCTGGTTACAAGCAGGACGTAGATTGTGATTAACAGTGTGGCCGAGAGCTCGATATAGCTCATCGGGTAACCCAGAACAGTGAAGCATGTTTTATTGACGCTGAAGAAACTCACGCATTTCGTCTTACGGTTGTGGTTACGCCGCTCGTTTCGTTGAACGTCTAACGTTTGACGCAACCGATACGAGTCGCGCAACCGAAAGACGCAACCAGTACCCCAATTCTATCGGGATTTACGCCAGGCCCTGCTTTTTGAGTCGTTTCAAGGCGCGTTTCTCTTTTAGCGTCATTTGCGGCTTCTTTTTTGTCTCTTTCCTGACGTCATGACTTTTACTCATATATTACCCTTTCACGATTAAGTCATACTTATTCCACAAACGATTGTGCTTATGTTAAATATTGTCTGGCGTCAAGGCAAGGCAAAAAAGGCCTGTTCCGATAATCAGAACAGACCTTCGTCCCCTCCACGGAATTCAATGTCTATACCCTGGGGTAACCGCCAAGGTATTCGGTTTTCGGCAGGCCGTCTGTTAGCGGCAGCGCGTATTTGACAAAGGCGTCCGTAACGCCGTTGCCTTCGGAATTGATATATTCATCGGGCAGATGCTTTGTTTTTTCAGCGACGCTGCTGAGTTCGGTTGCGAAAAGCTCAATTGCGTATTTAGCGCCTTTAAGCCGGCGGATGGCAACTGAGCCGCTGGATTGTCTCACAGCGTATTTGACGGCCTGTCTGCCGCACATACGGGCTTCTTTCGCATCGACCGCCGATTGCAAACCGGCGAAGCTTCTCTGCAGATAGCCAAAGGTATCGGCGCGGACTCGCTTGATTTTAAGCGCGTTTTTAACCTGCCCCGCCAGGTAATCCGCTAATGCCCCTGTGCCTGAAAGCTGGATATTGCCGTGGGCGTCTTTTTCGCTGACGTTGGCGATTTTCTTGGTCCATAAGACGCCGTCGGTATCGCAGATGCCTTCGCTGACGGCTATTACGCATCTGCCTAATTTCGTATAAACGGCGTTAACGTCGGCAACGAACTTGTCCATCGAGACGGGCCTTTCGGGCATATATACCAGATGAGGCCCGGCGTCTTCCTTGTTTCTGGCCAAAGCCGACGCGGCCGTAAGGAAACCGGCGTTTCTGCCCATAATGACGTCAATTTTTACGCCCGGCAAAGCCCTGTTGTCGAGGTCATCGCCCAGAACCGCGCAGGCGACAAATTTCGCGGCTGTGCCGAACCCGGGACAGTGATCTGTTACCAGCAGGTCGTTATCGACTGTCTTGGGAATGTGCCAGGCGTGTAATTCGTAGCCGGCCTTGCGGGCCATATTGTTGATGATGAAGCAGGTATTTGCCGAATCGTTGCCGCCTATGTAGAAAAAATAGCCGACGCTGCGTTTTTTGAAGACATCTAAAATTTTAGCACAGTATTGCTCGTCGGGTTTATCACGACTGGACCCTAATGCTGAAGATGGTGATGCGGCGACCAGCTCGAGCGTTTTGGCGGGTATTTTTTTGAGGTTAATGAACTGGTCTTTGACGATACCCGAAACGGCGTGAACGGCGCCGTAAAGGTTCCCGATTTCGGGGTGTTTTTTAACTTCCTCGATAACTCCGACAAGCGACGCGTTAATGACGCCGGTAGGCCCGCCGGATTGCCCCACGACGGCGTTTAATTTTGACTTCTTTGCCATTTTATTAATGCCCCTAAAACAATAATCATAAATCATTATTTACGAGAGCGGGCAATTATACAAACGGCAGGTAATTATGCAAGTATGTTGTGCAAACGTGAATTTTAGGCGTTTGACTCATCGGGTGCAGCCGATGAGGTGCGGCAAGGACGGCTTTAGGAAGTAAAGCCATTTAGAAAGGACTTTTTTGCCTGTTATTGCTTCTGCGGCCTGGGAATAAAGCTCGAGCTGCCTGCGATAAAGCTCAGCGCGTGCGGGAATCTCGCCGGCGGAAACGTTGTCAGTTTTGAAATCGACGACAATGAGTCCTGCCGGCGTCCGGATGAGCAAATCGATTATGCCCTGAATAATGATGAAGTCCTGAGTTTTGAGTTTTGAGTTTTGAGTTTCCTCAAATTTCTCGTTCCACTGGGAGGCAGGAAGAGCAAAAGTAAAGGGCCATTCACGAAACACCTGGTTTTTCCTGTCGAGGGTAATTCGGCCGAGGTCTGAGTGGAAAAATTTTAATATAGAATCGACGTCTATACGGGTCGCGACGGGCTGCGCGATTGCGCCGATTGTAACGAACTTATCTATCAGTATTGTTATTGCCTCTTTCGTTACGGGCTTGTCGAGGTCGAGCTGCGAAAGGACGAGATGGGTCGCGGTACCGATATTCTTGCCGTCGAATTGCTCTTCGGTCAGCAGGACCTTGGGCCTTTTTGTCAGCGATGACGAGTAATCGAGCTTGGTAAATTCGTCGTTGCGATGGGTAAACTGTGATACGGAGCGTTTCGCGGGCAGTTGCGGAGCGCCGCCGAACTTATATTGCCAGTCAAGCGCCCGCCTGATTTTTTCAAAATCGTTTCTTTTAGTTTCCGAAACGGGCCCGTCGCTCCGCTCCGTGTTTAGTTCTGAGTGTTTAGTTTTGAGTTGGGGATTTTGAATAAGCGCTGCGAGTTTTTCAATTTCAGGGTGGTCATAAAACCGTGCGTCGAACGTCGCCGTGCCGGCTCCCGCAAGGGACGCCTCACGGCGGACGGCTAAACGCTCGTGCTCCATAATGAGATTGCTGCTCAAGGCCGAGAGGAGCCAGTCGAGGTGGCTTTTGCAGCGGCTTAAATACCAGTCAGGAACAGGCGCGTCCTTAAAATAAAAGCCAGCGGTGAGCATTTCCTGACAATGACTTTTTTCGCAGGAGCCGACGAGAACAAGGCGGTTTATGGCCCTTGTCATAGCAACGTAGAGGATGTTCATTTCCTCAGCGAGGTCCTTGCGGCGGGCATCTCGCTTAATAACCTGAAATGCGAGCGAGTCGAAGCGGGAGTTGGCGTCTGGGTCGATAATGCGCAGGCCGAGGGTCGATTGCTCATCGAAAAGACAATCGCGTTTAGAGTCGCTGTTGCTGAACGTGGTATCGAGGTCGGCGATGAAAACAACGGGGAATTCAAGGCCTTTACTCTTGTGGACGCTCAGGACTCGGACGGCGTTTCCGGCGGCGGATTCGGGTTCCGCGGGCGACCAGTCCTGACCTGCGGCCAAGAGTTTTTCAATAAATTCGATGAAACGGGTAAGAGACGGGACGCCCGTATTGCTGGCGAAGGACTCGAACTGAATGGCCCTGTCGTGAAGTTTGAGAAGGTTTGCCCTGCGAGCCGGGCCGTCGGGCAACGCGGTAACAAACGAGAGAAGACCTGACTGACGATATACGTGCCAAATCAATTCTGCAATTCTGCCCCGTCGGGCGCCGGTGCGCCATTGGTCGAGAGTATCGAGGGCTTTACTGAGTTTTTCAGCCAGGTCAGGATTGTCTTTCGATTGAGAACAAGCGACGACACAATCATAAAAAGCACATTTTTCGTCGCCCGTTTTACCTGACAATCGTATTTTCGCAAGTTCGGTATCGCTGATGCGGAAGAATGGGCTTCGCAGTGTTGCGGCAAGCTCGATATCGAGGCGAGGGTTGTCGAGTATTTTCAGCAGGCAGAGCATATCGGTAATTTCGGTCGCCTCGAAATAGCCGGCGGTCGCCTCGCAGCTTACAGGGATGCCGCAGAGGCGCAGGGCCTCTAAAAAATCGCCTTTGCCGGAGAGTTTTCGCATCAGGATAACGATATCGCTGTACTCGATGTCGCGTAAATTGCCGGTCTGCTTATCAGGAATTTGAATTTTGCTGCCTTCGACCATTTGTTTTATACGCTGAGCAATCATCGCGGCCTGTAATTGCTGATTATTGGAGCCGCTGTCAAACTCTCCTTTATCGAGCAGATGCAGCTCAACAACCGGGAACTGTGCCTCGCCAGCGTCGGCGGAAAGCGGGCGCAAGTGAGCGGCCTCGTCATAATTAATATTCGCAAATGAGACAGTCATTATCCTGCTGAAAACCATATTGACGAAATCGAGGATTGGCTTTACCGAGCGGAAGTTGTAGTTGAGGTCAACTCGCAGGGGCAATTGCCCGGCTTTTGGCTCAGTTGTCGCCTGATTGAGCCGCTGCAGGAATATTTCAGGTCTTGCGCCGCGCCACTGATAAATACTCTGCTTGGGATCGCCTACGGCAAACACGCCGCCGGCGGGACTGAGCATATCGAGGATTGCCTGCTGAACGCCGTTTATGTCCTGACACTCGTCAACGAATACGTATTTGTATTTTTTCCGCAGGTCAAGTGCGGTTTGCGTTGGTTCGAGTTTTTCATCAGCCAGCAGCCGTAAAGCGTGATGTTCGAGGTCGGCGAAATCGAGGCAGTTGATTGTTTTTTTTGCCTGGGAGTAAAACCGCCCGAACTGCCTGAGCAATTCGATGATGACCATTGTCTGCCGAGTGACTGCGTCGGTGAATTTGCAGAGGTATTCGGGATTCAAAATAGCAAGATTTTTCAATCCTCTTACATCCCCGAGTGCGCCCCGGACAATATCCGCTATAAAATCAGCGTTTGAGCCATCGTCCGGTTTCGAAATCCTGCCGGGTTTCTCAAATTCCCATCGACCGTTTGCGAAAAGGTCGAGACATTTCTGAACGGGCCTTATATATTCCTGCTTACATTTTTTTGCCCAATCTCCTGAGGGATTCTGTGTCGTGTAAATTTTCAAAGCGAATTGCAGCCGGCTAAGCGCGTCCTGAAGCGTTTCAGTGATGATTTGCCTCTGGCTTTGGGCGAGGTCGGTCGCGAATGGGTTTGCCTGCCCTGCGATAATTTTCGCTCTTTCGAGCCAGTCGTCGCGGGAGACAACGCCGTCGAGGAAATCATTAATATTGATTATCACGTTCAGGAAACCCATATCCGACTGCAGATTTCTTTTCCTTAGAAGCTGCTGGAGTGGTTCGGCGATATTGGGTTGTTCCCAGGCCCAGTCGATTGTCTTTTCGAGCGTTTCAGCCTTGAGCAGTTTTGCCTCGTCAGCGTCCAGAATGGCAAAGGCCGGGTCGAGGTCGAGCTGGTAGAAATTTTCTGAAATCAGACGTTTGCAGAACGCGTGAATTGTGCTTATGTCGGCTGCGCCGAGGAGAAGAAGCTGATGACGCAAATGTCTGCTGATATTCGAATCGGTCGTCGATTCAATAGCCGAGTTCAACTGCTGTGCGATGCGGGAGCGCATCTGTTCGGCAGCCATATCGGTGAAGGTAACGACGAGGACGCTGAAAACATCGGGGCAGGCCGAGGGATTAGTAACTATATCGACGCAGCTACCCGACAAAACCGCTGTCTTGCCCGTGCCGGCCGAGGCCGAGACAAGCACGTTCCGGCCGTGCTCAGAAATTGCCCGGCTTTGCTGGTCAGTCCAATTAAACTTTTTTTGAGCCATCGATATTTTTTATCTTTTCAAGGACGTGCTGCTTATCGAAAGTTTCTAAAGAATTATATTTATTTATCAGCCAGTCAAACCGGCAGACAGGTTTATAGTCGCATCTGCTGCAGGGCGAGACCGAGCCGAGACGATACGGAAAGGCGGTGATTTTGCCTGACGTGATTTGTCCGGCGATACCTGCGATTTTGCTTTCGCTGAATTTCAAAAATACCTCAAAATCGTCAGGATAAAGAACGCCGAGCAAATTATATCTGCCGTACGGCTGGCCATCTTTTGTGACATAGAAATTATAAAAGACACTGTCTTTCGAGGCGGCGGCATCCAAATGATGCGAGTATTCGCCGTTGAAAATTCCTCTTGCCTTGTAAGCAAACTTTGGGGCGTCTGACGATTCGTCAATATCGGCG
>CAYLXJ010000027.1:0-12748 GCA_964387385.1 uncultured Pirellulales bacterium | reverse complement strand
CAATCTTTTTCTTTTTGGCCATCCTTTTTGCTTTGACCGCTTTCTTTACCGGCTGTTCTTCTTCGACCTGTTCGACTGGCTGCACCGGTTTTTCGTAGTGGATAGGCGTGCCAAGTACACTCCTAATCTCTTTGAGTTTTTCTTCGAGCAGATTCTCGGTTTTTGCCTCCACGGTCAGCCGCAATAACGGCTCTGTGTTACTCGGCCTGCAGTTGAACCACCAGTCCTTGAAACTGACGGTAACGCCGTCGAGCCAGTCGGTCTGACCCTCGCGGTATCTTTTAGCTAATTCTTCCATCTTGGCTTGTTTATCCTCGATTTGGAAATTTATCTCGCCGCTGGGGAAATACCTCCGCAGGGGCTTGATTAGCGAACTGACTTTGGCGCTGCTCTGGCTGACGATATTGAGCATATGAACGAAAGTAATCATTCCCGAATCGGCACAGTAGTTATCACGGTAATAGAAATGGCCCGAAAGCTCGCCGCCGAAAATCGCGTGTGAGTCGCGCAGCGCCTTTTTCATAAAGGCGTGCCCAACGCGTTCACGTCTGGGCGTTCCGCCGTATTTGATGATTTCCTCCGCGACTACCCTGCTGGAGCGCAGATCGTAAACAATCGCCGACTTCGGCTCTTTCTTCAGAAAATACCCGGCCATAAGGGCGGTCAACAGGTCACAGCCGATTGTCCTGCCTGTTTCATCAACCATCATTAATCGGTCGGCGTCGCCGTCAAAACAGATGCCGAAATCGCAGCCCTCGTGCACAACCGTCGCCTTGAGTTCCGCAAGGTTTTCCTCTATTAACGGGTTCGGGTCGTGTTTGAACGTGCCGTTATGCTCGAAATTCAGCTCGATGATTTTCAGGCCCAGACCCGAGAAAACCGCAGGGACCGTTTTGCCCGCCATACCGTTCGAGGCGTCGATTGCGATTTTGAGCTTTTTAATCCTCGGCTGCAGAAATCTCAAAACGTGCTTTTTGTATTCGTCGGTAAGGTCGCGTTTTTCAACCGAGCCGGTTACCTTGCCTTTTGTATGAAGCAGCGAGATAGCTATATGTTTTATGTCCTTGAGTCCCGTGTCCTCGCCGACAGGTTTTGCCCCGGGGCCTGCGATTTTGAAACCGTTGTATTTGGCCGGGTTGTGCGAGGCGGTAACCTGAATCCCGCCGCAGGCGGCCAGGTGATTGACCGCAAAATAAATGAAGGGCGTATCGTTCATACCGATATCGATTACGTCGATACCGGCAGACGTGATACCGTCAATAAGCGCTTTTGCGAGCGATTCGCTGTGCGTCCGCATATCGCGCCCGACGCAGATTGTCCGGGCGTTGGCTTGGCCCCGCTCGTAGCCGTGAAGAAGCGCCGGCAGAAAACGCGCCGCCGCAAAACCAATCTTCCAGGCGTCTTCCTCGTTAAGCTGCTCGCCGTAAACGCCCCTTATATCGTATGCCTTGAAAATCGCCGGGTCCATTAACTTGTCCTTTCGTAAAATCGCCACAAAGACACTAAGACACAAAGTTTTTTTCCTTTTTACTTATTTTCTTAGTGCCTTTGTGCCTTAGTGGCAAAGAAATCCGTCTTATACTATACGGGCAGAACAGGCATTATGTCAATGGACGGGATTGTTGAGAATATCAGGCAGCAGTTCTATGAATTCGCGGATTTGGTCGCGGACACGGCGGTAAATGTCGAGAACTTCCTTTTCGCTTTTGGCCTGTTTTGCGAGTCGAGGCGGGTCATCGAAGCCGACGTGAATGGTTTTTATCCTGCCGGGGAATACGGGGCATTTTTCGTAAGCATCGTCGCAGACCGTTACAACGTAATCGAATTGAATATCTTTAAGCTCGCTGAAATGCTTCGACTTATGGCCCGATATATCAACACTTGCTTCGGCCATAACCTTGACCGCAAGAGGATTTAAGCCGTGAGTTTCAATCCCGGCCGAATACGGCTCAATGACATCGCCTTTCAGATACCGGGCGAAGCCCTCGGCCATCTGACTTCGGCAGGAATTACCCGTGCAGAGAAACAGGATTTTCAATTTTCGCTTTGCCATACCAAATTATGATACGCGAAAACCCAGCGTATAAGCGAAAGTAAAACCCTATGGAGCCGTATAAATCAGCCAGACGCCGCCTAATATGACCAGTATGCCGCAGATTTTCTTGACGACAACCGCACCTTTGGATTTTTCGTTCCAGTTCATATAATGCTGGACAGCTTCAGTAAATGTTCCGGCAAGAACAATCACCGAACAATGGCCTATCCCGTAAAGCAGCAAGAGCACAATACCATATACAAGATTAGTTGATGCCAGTTAGAAGGTTACGCCGAGCATAGGGGCCATATAAGCAAACGTGCAGGGGCCAAGGGCAATGCCGAATACCAAGCCGAGAATAAATGCCGCGAGCAATCCTTTACGCTTCATACCGACCTGTCCCGGACCCGAAAAGGGGTTAGGAATCACATCGAGCAAATGCAGGCCGACTACAAAAAATATCAGGGCAACAACGTAGTTTCCGTATTTGCCGACATCGCCCATCATCCGTCCTGCTGCCGCTGTAACAGCTCCGATTGCTCCTATGGTAATGAGGATACCAACTGCAAACAGTATAGAAATCCAAAACGCCCGTTTCGTTGAAATCCTGCCCTGCTCGTCGATAAAACCCACTATCAGCGGAATACTCGCCAAATGACAGGGGCTTAACAGAATACTCAGGATTCCCCATATAAATGAGGCGGCGACGGCTATCAGCCAGGTTCCTTCGACCGCACGGGTCAATTGCGTAAAAAGTTCCTGCATATTATTTTATCCCTATGTCGCTCAATTTCGCAAAAATATCCTTATCCGAGAAGAACCCGTTATGCCGGAAAATTTCTTTACCCGACGCATCGTAGAATATCTGCGCCGGGATGGAGCGGATTCCATATCGAGCAGAAAGGATTTGTTCCTGCCGCGGTTCAATATAAACGATGTTTATTTTATCGCCGGTCTTTTCCTTAACGGTATCTATTACGGGAAGCATTTTGTCCGGCCCGCAGCAGCTTTTTGAGCTGAAGACGGCGAGCGTCGGTTTGCCGCTCGTTCTGGCTTTGTCCAAGGGATTGTCCTTTGCAAATTGTGCCTGTTTTTGCGTCCAGACATCTGATACCTGAATATCAATCCTTTGACCGACGGTCTTAATATATTCGTCGATAAAACGTTCCTTCTTATCCTGCAAAACATAAGATTCAATCTGTTTTCTTACTTTTTCAAGGGGAGTTCCGCAAAAGACGCTTTCATTTTCCTTATAAAACGTTTCAATATCGCCGGTGGTAACATTGATGTCTTTTGTAACGCTCTCGAAAAATTCGGCAATCATCCGGTTTTCTTTTGTGAAATTAACGTTATCACCCCCATTTGCCAGCTCTTGCTTTGCGAGCTTCTTGAGCAGGTTTTCGGCGGCGTGCTGTTCAAGGACAAAAAAGCCGTTTCGTGTAAGCTCCTGCTGTAACTGCGGCGGCTGTTTTGTTATGGCCGATTCAATGTCCGACTGTGTTATCTGAATATCCGGCGTTTTAAGCAAAATCCCTTCCGGCAGAGTGTTTACTGTGGCATAAGTCAATATGCCCGACGCGAGGTTGGGATAAAGCTGTGCAACTGTCTTTGCCTGCTCACCTGACTTTTGTTCGGCGCCTTGTAAGATTCCAACAACTGACAGAAATATAACGCTTGTTACTAAGAAATGAATCGCTTTCATTTTATTTGCCTTTCTCAACGTTTATTCCTAATTCTTTCCATTTTCCGAGAATGTCCTCTTTTGAATAAAAACCCTCGTGCCGAAATAATTCTTTACCTGAGGCGTCGTAAAAAACCTGGGTCGGTATTATTTTTATGCCTGATTTTTTTGCCTCATCGGGATTTTCCCAGACATCGATAAAGGTTACCTTAAACTGGTCTTTGTAATCCTTTTTCAGTTCATCGAGAATCGGCTTCATCATCTTGCAGGGAATACATTTACCGGCCCCTAAATCAACAAGATGAGGCAATTTGACCGCCGCCTCCGTTGGTTCCGGATTTTCCAAATTAGCCGGCATGTTTTCCATCGTCGGCTCCGGATTTGCCGATTCGAGGGATTGCGTAGTCGAGGATTTGTTCTGCTGCTTCAGGGCAAAAACCGTGCCCACAATCACAACCAGTGCGACAACAATTATGATTTTCATTGCCTTATTCATAAATGAAACTCCTTTAGATTTTATTAACGCCTTTATCCAGTTGAACATAAGCAATGCCCCGCCACACAGGGCCAGCAGCAATAACGGATTGGAGCTGCCGTCACTGCACGGGCATTGCATTAGAAATTCAAAGCTATGATTCATTCAGAAATTGTTTAACCTCATTTATTATATAGGCATCGAAAGCATCAGGTTCATGAATTAGATTCCACACCTCTTCGAGTTTTTTATATTCCGTATTTTTGCCGTTTTTCTCTTTTGACAACACGAGGGTGCTCATAGATACGTCAAATTCCTTTCCAAATTCCTCTCCGCCCGGCTCATCGAGGTTAAAAGGCGCCCATGTCAGTTTTCCGGCGGCGATTCGATTCGCAAAATTTTCTTCGATGACCCGTTTAGCGTTTGTCTCGATTTCGAGGCATCCGGCACACCGCACAGTGCGATGGAAATAGTAAGCGATAACAACAGTATCGTTTCCGTCCCCGGCAGGAAATGACGCCGCCTTAGAATCTCCTTGTTTTTTACAGCCGAAAATCATAACGGCGGACACAAGACATATCGCCAAAAACAGTGTTTTTGTTTTTTCAGCCCTCATCCGACAATCATTTCCCTCTCTTTGGCGACTACCTTGCCGATATTTTCCTCTGTTACAGGAAATCCGCTTCATTTACCGGTTCCCTGATTAAGTCAGTAATTGTTTGATTTGTTCGGACGAAAGGACTTTGCCGACGGCCTTTACCTGGCCATCGACGGCCAGGGCGGGCGTCATCATCACGCCGAATTTCATAATTTCATTGATATCAGTCACTTTTTCGATTGTGTATTCGATGCCCATTTCTTTTGCGGCTGTCTCGGCGTTTTGTGCCAACGCCTTGCACTTCGGACAGCCCGTGCCGAGTATTTGAATTTTTTTCATAATTAACTCCTGATACGGTCAGCGTCAAACCAGTTTTGAGTTCTCAAACATATTTTCACAAGCATTAACATAACGGGCACTTCAATCAATACGCCTACGACGGTGGCAAGTGCGGCGCCTGAAGACAAGCCGAACAGCATCGTCGCTGTTGCTATTGCGACCTCGAAATGGTTCGATGCGCCAATCATAGCCGACGGCGCGGCGTCCGTATAGCTGAGTTTGAGTAATCTGGCAAGGGCGTATGTAATAAAAAATATCAGGTTGGTCTGGATGAAAAGCGGTATCGCAATCCAAAGAATCGTCAGCGGATTCGAGATAATTATTTCACCCTTGAATGAGAACAATAAAACAAGCGTAATCAATAACGCAATTATTGTAACTGGCGTAAGAATATGCAGGAACCGCTTTTCAAACCAGTCGAGGCCCTTGTGAGCAATAATCCACTTTCGAGAAATAAATCCCGCTACAAGGGGCAGGGCCACATAAATCGCTATTGAAAGCAGCAGCGCCTGCCAAGGAACGGGCAATCGCCCCACACCGAGAAGAAACCCGCCAAGCGGCCCGTATAAAAACAGCATCGTCAGCGAGTTGATTGCGACCATAACGAGCGTATGGCCGCCGTTACCTTTTGCAAGATACCCCCAGACCAAGACCATCGCGGTGCAGGGAGCAATGCCGAGCAGGATACAGCCGGCAAGATAGCTTCGCCATAACGGAACTTGAAGCATTTTGACGCCGTTTTCCATAACTATCGTGCCGACGCCATAAGTTGCGCCGACAGGCAGGTCAAGGCCGAAAGGCATTTTGACGAGGTCGAGGGCATCGGGGCCGATAAACGTATAAAACAGCGTGCCCAAAAAGAACAGGGCAATCGCATACATTGTGAACGGCTTTATTGCCCAGTTGACAAAAAGCGTAAGACCTACCGGCTTTACACTTTTTCCCGCCTTTAACACCTCAGCGAAGTCGATTTTGACCATAATCGGATACATCATAAAGAACAGGCACACAGCAATGGGAATTGAAACGACCGGCGCGCCGCCGACATATATTGCCAAACCGTCGAGATATTCGGCAAAGCCCGGCACGATTTTACCCAGGACAATTCCGGCGATGATGCACAGCAATACCCAGACCGTCAGGTATTTTTCAAAAACATTCAGGCCCTTGTCCTTTTTTACAATAATGTTCTCATTTGCCATAACGTCTGTTTCCTTTGTTTTTTCGTCGCCGTTATATCGACGCTGACAATATAGTCGCTAAGTTTCATCCCCTGCGGCAGGTGCTGTTTCACTTCTCTGTAAAGGGGGTCGTTACAATCCGCCATTACGTCGATGTTGTATGCCTTTTCATTTATCTGAATATCACTCAGGCCCGCCTGTTTTGCCATTTTTATCGTTTCGTCAATCAGAACCGCACCTGCAACGCAGCTAACAAGAGCCGCCGCGGATTTCAAAACCTTTTCAGGCAGCGCCTGTTTCATCGCCAAATCCGAAACACACGCCCTGCCGCCGGGTTTTAAGATGCGGGCAATCTCCCGCCAGACCTGGGGCTTATCGGCAGAAAGATTGATTACACAATTCGAGATGACCACATCGACGCTCGAATCTGCCACAGGCAGATGCTCGATTTCGCCGAGGCGAAACTCGACGTTGGCCAGGCCCGTTTTTTCTGTAAATTTAGCAATGCCCGCTCTCGCCTTGGCGAGCATTTCGGAAGTCATATCGACGCCGATTGCCCTGCCTTTCGGGCCGACTTTCTTAGCGGCGATAAAAACGTCGAAGCCGCCCCCGCTGCCGAGGTCAAGAACAACCTGCCCCGGCTTAAGGTTTGCTACGGCCGTCGGGTTTCCGCAGGATAGCCCCATATTCGCCCCCTCGGGTAATACCTCCAGTTCCCCCCTCGTATAACCTATCGCCTCGGCAAGCTTGTCCGGCGCCGCCGAGCCGTAGCAGGAACCGGATTTACCTTGTGCGATTTGTGCATAGCCCTGACGGACTGTCTCTTTTATTTTTTCGCTTTTTCCCACGTCCATAACAAATAACTCCAAGCTTATTCCTTAGAACATCCCGAAAGCAGCTTATCCATCTGGTCTGCTGCGGATTCTAAGCTGTTCGCAGTTTCAACGCGGCCTCAGCCACTCTTATTCCGAGCTTTTTTGCAGAATCCACTCCATAAGTATCCTTTGTAATATCATCGTTATAATTATTCCACAAAGTAGCTCCCTGGTGAGCTTTCGGCTTGCCGCCCACGGCCATCATCTCATAACAAAGCATTGCGGTAAGAATCTGCTCGATAACCAGTTCCTGTCCGCCATTGCGGTATGACCCAACTGCCAGGGCGCCGACGGGCCGGTCAGCCAGAAGAAGCTCCGGAACCCGCAGGACGGCCATACGTTCGAGAAACGCCTTGCATAATGCGCTCATACTTCGGAAATACGTAGGCGAGCCGATAATCAAGCCGTCGGGAGCGGGCTGTTGCAGCATCGGCAGAAAAATGTCAAAGTCGTCTTTGGGCTGCTCAAAAACATCCGGCGTGGCGCCTGAGCCCATCCAGCCGGGGAAATTATAACCGCCGAGGTCGATAAATTCCGTTTTTATTCGCGGATTAACTTGTTTTGCTGCCTCAAGGGCAATCTGGACTGCGGCGGAAGTTGTTTTGCCTTTTCTCGGACTGCACGAGACGCCGACTATCCGAAGCGTCTTGTCGTCAACCGCCCCCGCCGCCGGCTTCGCCACTGAAGCCGCCGCCGCACCAACCACCGTTGTAACAAATTCTCTTCTGTTCATAGTTTCAGCCCTTCCATCTTTTCGTTTTAATTGCTCAACGCACCTCGATTGAGGACCGACTTAAAATAACATTCAATCCACGTCCAGTGCAGAATGATATGGATAATCATCAAGACAATAAACGTTACCGCCAGATAAAAGTGAATGCTGCCCCACTCGTGACGCGTCATCAACCATAGTTCCTCTATATTGACGTCTCGGCCGGTACCTCCGTGAAACTCTCGTCCCAGGCCGCCGGTACCGGGCGGCAATATATATTTCACTATCAAACCCGTAACGATAAGCCCAAGCAGATTCAAAAGTGACGCTAGGTCCAGAATAAAATTCTTCGTGCTTCGCGACATTATACATTTCCCTGCACGTGTGTTTATAAAGCTCCGAAAATCATTCCCGAAATCGTTGCCATCACGATTACAAGCGAAACATAGACGACGGTTTTCTGCGTGCCCATAACCGAACGAATCACAAGCATACTCGGTAGCGACAACGCCGGCCCCGCAAGAAGCAGCGCCAGCGCAGGACCTTTACCCATTCCTGAACCAATCAGCCCCTGCAAAATCGGAACTTCTGTCAATGTGGCAAAATACATAAATGCCCCTGAAACAGAGGCAAATAGATTTGCTCTCAGTGAATTGCCGCCAACGGCCCATTCAACCCATCGATTCGGAATAAGTCCCTCATGTCCGGGCCTCCCAAGAAACGCTCCGGCAAACAATACTCCAAAAAACAAAAGGGGCAATATCTGTTTGGCAAACGTCCAGGTCGAACCGAACCATTCGCCTGCCTCGCCTTTATCCGTGCTGGTCATCCAGGATAAACCGATAACCGCGGCCGTAAACGGAATCATCACCATCATCCCTTCCATCGGCAGCACTACGGCCAAAACAGCAACAGGTATGGCCGTTACAACAACTTTCCACCACCTGATACCGAACCAGAGAATAAGAATCAAACCGAGGGCTGCGGAGAATATAGCCGTAATAATCCACTTTAAGCTCCATATAGTTGTCCACATACCAGCTACAGGAGTTTTTTCAATCACTGAATCCACAGGCAAATCAAGTTCGCTTCCTGCTTGCCGGCCATCCAAAAGCTTGACGGTATAGGAACCTGTTAAAGGACTGCCGTGCTCGGGTGATTTCAAAACAGCCGCTCGTATCGTCGAGCCGTCGTTAATTTTGAAGATAAAGTCGTTGGGTGAACCCCAGTTGGCGAAAACCAGAACGCCTATCATAACGGCAAAGAAAAGGGCGTTCTGCCATAACGGCCTTTTTACTTCCGGCTCAGGCATAGCCATTTGGCCATTGGCCTTTTCGATTTCCTCTTTGCGATAAATAAAATGCATAATCAGGCCTATGACAACGCTGAAGGCAATCGCCCCCACTGCACGTGCAATACCTAACTCAAGCCCCAAAATTCTCGCTGTTAAAATAATTGCAAGGACGTTTATCGCAGGCCCCGAATATAAAAAAGCCGTAGCAGGCCCAAGACCCGCCCCCATACGGTAAATCCCCGCGAACAAAGGCAAAATCGTGCAGGAGCAGACAGCAAGAATCGCACCCGAAACAGAAGCTACGCCGTAGGCCAGAACCTTATTTGCTTTCGCGCCAAGATATTTCATTACCGAGGCCTGGCTGACAAAAACAGATATGGCACCCGCGATGAAAAATGCCGGAATAAGGCAAAGCAGGACGTGCTCCTGTGCATACCATTTGACAAGATGCAGCGATTCCATTACAGCGTTATCGAAGCGTCCGACCCCTGCGGGCAAATAGAAACAGGCGATAAAAACCACTACGATAACGGCAAGTTTTCTCCACTCACTTTTGAAATCCAAGGCAATATCTCCTATTCAAGGACCTCAAGCAGCCGGCTGTTTTCTTTCGCCTCATTTTTTAAGACGCCGGTGATGCAGGTGAAAAAATCAAGAATGCACGGGCATTTGAGTTTATAAATGACATTCAGACCTGCTTTACGATGCTCAAGCACCCCGGCCGAAACCATCAGCGACAAATGACGTGAGACGTTTGAGCGTTCGGCCCCTATATGCTCGGCAATATCGCAAACGCATTGCTCGCCTCCTTTGAGGAAATCGAGAATCGCAATCCGCAGCGGATGACAAATCGCCTGCGCAATTTCCGCCTGCTTTTCAAACAGTAACATCTTTTTCGCGTCCAACATAATCTATTCTCCAACTATATTACTATGTGATTATATATTCATATAGTAATATAAATGTTCGCTCTGTCAATAATATTTTGAAAATTTTTTTAAGCAGGAATATCCCGTCTAAACGCCCATCCCGGAGATCGTGGTATCGAAAACCATTTTGTCGCCGACGATGCCCTGGATATAGGCGTCGTATTTGCGGCCGGGGCGGAATTTCGTGATTTTGCCTAACATTAAAAGGCGCTGGCCCGGCTCAACCGTCGAGCGGAACTTTGCGTTATCTATACTCGCAAAGCCGATAAAGCCCACCTCGCCCATTACTCTCCTGACAAAAAAACTAAGCAATTGTGCCGCGCACTCAATCATAATCACTCCCGGCATTAAAGGCCTGCCCGGTATATGGCCGCGGACCCAAAACTCCTTGTCGGTAACGTCCTTGTAGCCCAGTACGAGCATATTGGGCTTGTCATACCACAGGACGCCGTCCAACTGCTGCATCTCGTAATTCTGGGGATTGACCTTGAGGATGTCTTCTCTGGTGAAAACAGGTTTGCCTTTGAGGTCTATCTTCGATAAATCAAATAATAGCGGCGGAGGCATTCATCTTCCATTCAGGTTAGAGTTTCAACTCCCCAAACACTGGTTACGTTATACGGTTGCGGTTACACAACTCGTCTCGTCCAACGTAAGACATCCAACGTAACCGAAATTTATCCGCCTGTGGCGGACTCGCATCGCAACCGTTCAACGAAATATGCAACCAATCCGGCCTTGCGGCCCAACGTCATAGAATTACTGCGTTGACCTTATCTCTAAAACTTTATTACGGACTTCCTGGGCCGCCTGTTTGATTTTCTGCATCTGCTTGCGAACACGCGTCCCTGCGGCCTTGTTTCCGCCCTCGGCCTTGCTCAAATCCTGCTCGATTTCTGCCACTAAAACCTTCAAATTTTCATACTCTTGCATTTCGTTTTCCTCCAGTTAGGCGGTTAATCATCCTAATTTTCCGGTTTAAAAACGATAAATTACGCTGATTTCAAATTGAAACTTAACTACACGTCGGTCTCTTGTCAAAAGAAAAACGGCGTTTTTTTCAAAAAAATCGCTATGCCGGGAATCACCTAACGGGCCAATTTTTTGGTCAATTCCGCGATTCTTCTGCCCCAGCGGGCGCAAAGCTTCACGACCCTATCATCGGGCTTGCCTATCGATACCGGCCCGTAATGGTCGCCCTGCGGGTCGCCCTGAATAACCATACCGCTAATCAGCATCGCCTGTAATATGCTCAAAACCGTGGTTTCATTGCCGCCGGCGATATTGGCCGAACTACTGAAGGCCGCCCCGACCTTGCCGTCTAATTGGCCGTGCTTTACGACCGAATCGTCTATAAGCTGCTTTATTTGCGCCGCCATCCCGCCGTAATACGTCGGCGAACCCACCACTATCGCGTCGTAACCAAGCAGGTCATCGACCTTGACCTTATCGACGCTCTTGCAGTCCGTTGCCACGCCGCCCTCCCCCATCGCCTTAGCGAGCATTTCCGCCATACTTTTTGTGTTCCCGCTCCTCGAATAATAAATTACTATTCCCTTCGCCATTCGTTACCCCTTTCAATTTTTTCAGTTTTTATGTAAAACGGGCTTAAGCCCGTCAATTCAATTTTTAATGCATCCGAGTCAGTTTAATATGCCGGCCTGCAGGGTTAATCTCCGTAACACGGTACTTTTCTCCAAGCAGTTCGAGAATTGAATACAGCGGTAGCTCTTCATTGGCCCGAGAACTTCCATCTATCGAGCCGTCAAGGTCACAGTCCACAAATATCACGTCGTCGGAATCATTGAACAAGCCGTTTCCTGAATCATCAAGAACAAGGATACCTATCTTTTTCTGGTTGGCCTCTAAAACGCCGTATCTTCCCGCCTCTGTTCCGTAACAAACTGAAATATCCCCGATTTGAACCGTGTATATTTGCATAGCATAATCTTCTTTTGAGCCATCTTTATAAAAAACCTTAATTCCCTTCACATGATAGTTGTATTCTTCCTCGTCAAAATCAGGCATTAAATCTTCTGCAAGGTCTCCATCGCGGTCTTTGTCCAGATACAAATCGAAAGGGAAATACTTATTCTCGGTTGGCTTAAAATCTATCACCCCGACGATACGGTTGTCGGCAGCATCGCCGAGTTTCAAAAAGAAATAAAGTTGGTTTGCGTATTTGAATTTCGGCGACTTCTTTACAATATCAGGTTTATTTGGGGAAACACCCTCGGCCGTATAGGGTTTATACCAGTCAATTTTGAAATTCTGTTCATCAGCCACTACAGAACTGAGCTGAACAGTATAACTATCCTCCCAGCCGGCCTTGCCACCTGGATTGTTCGGGTCAACAAACACACGCCCCGGCACCTTCTTCACGGTAGATACAGTAGATGCAGGTTGAGACGATTTTTGCGACGATAGATTCTGACTCAATTGCTCAATTTGTTCGCTGAACTCGGTGTTTGCTATTTCAAGAGCTTCCAGACGAGAATTCATCCGGTCATCTTGCTCAATGATGACCTTTTTAATGTCAGAAAGTTGACGGCCAGTAGCTAATACAAATTCCTCGACTACCGTATTAAGGCCTTCGACATCCTTGCGAACATCGCGGACATCTCTCCTC
>CAYLXJ010000026.1:1722-12843 GCA_964387385.1 uncultured Pirellulales bacterium | reverse complement strand
GTCAGCCTGGAACAAATCGCCGCCTGGGACGCCGACCAGATTTATATCGTCGCCTACACCCCCCATGCCGCCGGCGTGGTCGAGCGTCTCAAGAGCGATGCGCAGTGGCAGGCGCTGCGCGCGGTGAAACAGGGCAGGCTGTACGCTTTTCCGGCTGATTACTATAGTTGGGATCAACCCGATACGCGCTGGATTTTGGGTCTGACCTGGCTGGCCGCCAGGCTTCATCCCGACCGCTTTTCGACTCTCGACCTGGAACAGGAAACCCGCACTTTTTACAGAGAACTGTACCGCCTGGATGATGCCGCTTACCAGAAATACATCCAGCCCTATCTTGTCGGAGAGTTGCGTTGAGCCAGAGCAAGGCCGCTGTCTCCGCGGCGGCGGCGGTGGGCGTATCGCGCCGCTGTGAGCTTGCGCGCCAGAGCGGGCTGGGCTGGCTGGCGCTGGCGTTGATGGCGGCGATGGCGCTCTCGCTCCTGGTGGGGCGCTATGGCGGGCCGCTGTTCCTTTCACCCGAAAGGCTGGCCGCCGACGAGCTGGCGCAGCGCCTGATATGGAATCTGCGTTTGCCGCGCGTGCTGATGGCAGCCTTGCTGGGCATGTCGCTGGCGGCGGCTGGCAATGTCTTGCAAATGATTCTGGGCAATCCGCTGGTCGAACCAGGCTTTTTGGGCGTGTCGCAAGGCGCGGCGTTTGGAGCGGCTTTGAGCATTATCTTTTTGAGTAGCGCCGCCTGGCTGGTGCAAATTTCGGCGGCGCTGTTTGCCGCGCATCATCATGTAGATTTCCTGTCGGGCAGGCCTAATCACGGCGATATTTTCGACTGGGCGAAGTTTACATTCAGGACAATCGCAGGCGTTTATTTCGCGGCGTTGTTCGCGATTCGCGGCTTCGGAATCACGGCAGGCACGCATGCATTTTACGACATAATAGCTACATTGATAAGCGGCCTTGTATTTGAGCGATAAAAAATTCATTTTCTGCGTCCAAACATCAATTTTTTTCAAAAAAATCTGCTTCTGTTAGTCATTTAATTCACGTGGTTTGCGAAATAATCGTCCTATAAGTATCTAAAACCACACTATCAGTATTGATAATGGGCTTGAAATGGCGGGTATTTTTGTTGTATAATGAGGGTGTGGAAAGTAAAACAGCTATGACTATTAGGACATAAGGAAATGGAATCGCCACAGATAAATATAGCAATTGAGGAATTATCATTCAGTTTATTCCAGAGGTCTTTGCATCCCGAACTTTTCAACATTTACGCCAGCAGAAAAATCAAGACCGAGAAATACGAGGCCCTAATCTGGGTTACCGGCTGCACACACGTCTTGAGCGTTTATTCCGGCGACATCTGCCTCACCGAGGTTATCAGTCCTCCCAGCCAGATGCTGCCCGAGCGAGGCCTGATTGAGCGTTTCCAGTTCCGCGGGCCGCGTAATCACAAATGCACGCTGAGCAAGGGCGTCAGCTATATGACTGATTTTCAGGTCGAGCGGCTCAACGTCAATCTCTACCGCCAGAGTTTCACCGACCTCGAGCGTTTCGGCAGGGACCGCGGCGTGTTCGTAAGGTTTCCTGAGCTGGAATTAGACGGCCTGCAGCCCTTCTGCTACGTCGATTTCGAGGCGAGAAAAACAGAACTGCACATACACACTTTCGCCGCTTATCCTGACCAGCTTTCGATAATCAAAACGCAGTCGCTTTTCGACTTCCACTAAAACTTTACCACTAAGACACAAAGACACTAAGTTTCGTTTTTAACTTTTTCCTTTTACTTGTTTTCTTCGTGTCTTGGTGACTTTGCGGCAAATCTTCACGCCTTTTGTTCGGCGTTTGTTTTGAGGGCTTCTATTTTTGCGCGGATTTCCTCGGCCATCCGGCTGTTCGGAAAATCGCGTATGATTTCGAGACCCGTTTCGAGCGCCTTGGCCCATTGTTTTCCCGATATGGCCAGCGAAAACTGAACGCCGAGATTGTGCAATTTTGTGCGGAAGACGTCCCTTGCCGCCTCCTGCAGGGCAAGCCCCTCATTGGGCGTCAGATACTGATCAAGCTCGCGCAGAATTTCTAAACTTCGGTCAGTGGCCTGGCGCTTTACGGCGTCGTCCCAGGAATTGAGCAGAACTTTCTTGCGCTCCTCTTTTTTCTCAGCGAGACGCTGACGCAGCAAAAGGACCTTTTCATTATTTGGGTATTCTTTTATTAGCGACTCAATCTGGGCGCTGGCCTTGGCCCACAGGTGGTCTTCGAGGAGTTTTTCGACGTGCGATATTGACTGGTTCATCCGCTCGGTGTCAGATGCGTCGCGGTATTTGTCCGCCTGGATATGAAGCTGCTCAGCAAGCCTCCTGTAGCCGGTTCGATGAGCTATTTCGTCGATTATTTCGTACGCGGCTTCGAAATCCTTCTGCTGCAGCTTATCGAATACGGCGTCCCGCAGGGTCTGTATGTCGTTGTCCCGAAAGGCGATGCCGCGGGCCGTATCGCTTAGCCGTGAGCTTTGGTTTACCTGATTTAGGACCTGCCGCATTTTTTCAAGCTCGCCTGAGACGGTATCTAATTTGGCGGAGCTGTCGTTGATGACGTTCATTATTTTCAGAATCGTCGCAAGAATCACTATCAGCGTAGCAATAAAAACTAACGCCACTAATACCCAGATAATCGGGGGAAGCTGGTTGGTTTGTTTTGTTTTGAAAACGTCCGTAAAAAACACCAACAGAACCACGGCGATTATCACGCCGTATGGTATAAGCACATACTTGACAAAACGCCCTGTCGAACCGTTCTTTCCGAAGTCCATAACCGGCTCCTTAAAAAGTTAGCGTCAGGATTCTAAAATTATTATAATAACTTTTCATCGGCTCTGTCAACTTTTCAATCTAAAGGAGTTACTCAAATGAAAACGCAGACAGCCATAATGATATGTGCGGTTTTGAGTTTAGCCGCCGCTGTTCCCGCGGCAGAAACTAATCAGGACGGTGTCGTCGAAGGCAACAATAAGTTTGCTCTCGACCTTTATCAAAAACTGCATTCTGAGCCGGGCAACCTCTTTTTCTCGCCCTACAGCATTTCAACCGCACTTGCATTTGCATACGCCGGGGCGAGGGGCGAGACGGAAAAACAGATGCGGGAGACGCTTTGTTTTCCCGCGTCGATTAGCAATAAACAATTTCACGAGGAGTTCGGTAAAATCATCGGCAGATTGAACGAGGCGGGCCAGAAGGGGGCTTATGAGCTTGTCGTTGCAAATGCCCTTTGGGGCCAGAAGGACTACAAATTTCTTAACGATTTCCTGACGGTTGTCAGGGAAAGCTATGCCGGCGATTTGCAGCAGGTCGATTTCATCAAACAAACCGAGGAGGCAAGGCAGACAATTAACGCCTGGGTCGAGGAAAAGACCAGAGACAAGATAAAAGAGCTTATCAAGCCGGGAATGATCGATGCGATGACGCGGCTTGTTTTGACCAACGCGATTTATTTCAAAGGCAAATGGGCGAGCCAGTTTAAACCCGAACAGACGCAGAATGCGCCTTTTACGCTCCTCGACGGCCAAAAAGTGAACGTCCCGATGATGACACAGACCGAAAAATTCGGCTACACCGAGACCGATACCGCTCAAGTCCTTGAAATGTCTTACGTCAACGATGAATTGGCGATGGTTGTATTCCTGCCTAAAAAAATTGACGGCGTCGGTGATTTGGAAAAAGAGCTGACAAGCGGCAAGCTCGGCGACCTGCTCGACAGGTTGCGAAAACGCGAAGTCGTGGTTTTTCTGCCGAGATTCAAAATGACCAAAGAATTCGAGTTGTCGCAGACGCTTTACTCGATGGGAATGCCGGACGCGTTTTCCGGCAGGGCGGATTTTTCCGGTATGACGGGCGACAAAGAGCTTTTCATATCGGCCGTTATTCACAAGGCGTATGTTGATGTCAACGAGGAAGGCACCGAGGCCGCCGCCGCTACAGGCATTGTTATGAAACTGACCGCTGTCGAGCCGCCTCCGCCGATATTCAGGGCAGACCGCCCGTTTGTCTTCATCATCCGCGATAAACAGTCAGGCAGCATCCTCTTTATGGGCAGAGTGGCAAATTTTGAGAATTGACAATGAGCACTCATAGATTCATTTTTCTGCTTTTGCGGTAATTGCCATAAAACCAGACGGCTATGAAGAGGATAAGCCCTGCTATCGTTGGAATTGCCACAAACGCGGGATTTATTTTTATGCCGATGTTCCACAATATCATCTGATAATGGACCAGAGTCAGAAATATGGAAAGAAAGAGCGTCAAGCCGCCGAAAAATTTCCTGAATCCCTCGATATTCGCGGACACAGTTACTACCCGCGGAACGACAATAACAGCAATTATAAAAACCGCAAGAATTCCCGGCATCAGAAACAATCCCACGGATTTTGGCATATAGCCGTTAACCTGCCCGCGAAAGTCCCAGTGCGTCGCCATTCTCTCAGGTATCCTTTGGTAAAAATACACGCTTCCAAAAAAGGCGATAAATATCAAAACTGAAGCCGCCAGCTCAAGTTTATTTATCGCCCACATGCGGGTCTTTTTGCCGTTTGCTGCAAGCTCGGCGTAATCCGACGGCGGGCCCATCTCAGTAACTATCTTCTGAAAGTTCTCCCACGTTTGCTCTTTCGGCTCAAGTTCGGCAAAACGACGGTCGAGGTGGCCGCCCACGTCCGCGAGGATTTCAAAGCTGCGCGGATGCCTGGCCGATGATAAAGCCTGTTCTACCCTTGCGAGGTAATCTGTTCTGACCTCCGCCCATGTTTCTAACGTCTTGGTTTCTATTGTTCCCCGCAGCACGGCATTGATTGCCTCGATAAGCCGGTTTGGCTCGTCGGTGCCTATGTGCAGTTTTTTCCCTGATTTTAGGACGACCGTTACCGCCTTCATTCCTGAAACGTTATACAGCCAGCCGTCAGGTGTGATACGAATCCCCCAGCCGCAGACAACACCCTTGAACGGCTCACAATAAGCGATTTGCTCAAGGGGAATTGTCTTCCAGAATAAACCGAGTCCGAACCAGAACTTCAAGTGTCCGTCTTTTATTTCCACGGTCAGCTTATATGTAAATATTAATAACAATACTCCCATGCCGCCTAACAGCGTTCCCGTCTGCCGTTGTCCATAAACGTATGTAATAACGCCTGCCGCAATTAAAATAGAAATTATGATTATGGATAAATATCCGGGTTGGCTGTGTTTATATTGGCTTTTCATTTTACGGTTCCTTTCCTTATGGATTTCAAACTATCGATAAGTAAGTCCCAGTGTTTGTTCATATCATCGAGCGCCTTTTGGCCGGCTTCTGTCAGTCGAAAGTATTTTCTCGGCGGGCCGTCAGTTGATGGCTGCGAATAACTTGTAACCAGCCCGTCGGTTTCCAGCCGTGCCAAAACAGGGTAGATATTGCCCTCCCGAATCTGCAAACCCTCGATTCGCTTCATTGTCTGCACCATTTCATAGCCATGCGATGGCCCGCGATTCAAAAGGTTCAGCACGACGATATCCAAAAGCCCTTTACGAAGCTGTGTTTGCCAGTTTTCCTGACTCATAACCTTATTCCTATCATAATAATCCTTATATGCTTCATTTCGCTATACTACAATATATTATACTATTAATCAAGCAAAATTTTTAAAAAAATTCAAAAAATTTGTTACACTGAAGTTGTAGATATAACTTTATGTTTGGTTCTTATGAACAGGTTCGAAAGCAGATTTCGGTGTTTAAGAAATTTGAAAAACTGTTCATTTATGATTGCAACAAGATATGAGATTTGGACGTAGAGTTTAATATGGCTGATACAAAAGATAAAAGCGAACGCGGTCGGGTACAAGACCTTTCGATGGATAGAGCGCGGCTGGCGAGCGAGCTTAACGAGCTGGTGAAGCAATTCAGCGGCACTACAGACCCGACTTATAAACGCCTTGTGGAACTCGCCAAACAGGCCGAGGACAGCGAAAAGCAAATCAAGCAGGACGTAGATTTTCTGGGCGAGTCCCTTGATTATCTTCGGGTCTGTATTAAATACCTGCTGCTGGATATCGAAGCTACACGCCGGGAAAACGATTATCTTCGAAAACTTATAAACGACCAGGGACGAGAGGAGTAATCTTTCTCGAAGCTGAACGCCTTTAATCGCGATTGCAAGTAATTTCTATTTTTAGACCGGTCTATTGCTGCATCGGCGTTCACTGAGGCGACTGTTTCTGCATCTGCATTTGCTGCTGCATCTGCATTTGCATCATCATCTGGAACACCATCATCATTTCCTGAAGATGCTCTTTAGGCAGGGCCGCGTCAACAATCATTGAGCCGTCAGCTGCCCTGGCCGCGAAAACGAGATTGCTTTTGCTCGGCATATTAATCGGCGGCATCGGAACGGGCATCATTGCCGACATCATTTTGAACAGCCGCAGATAGTTATAGGTAAAAACGATGTCTGCCCTGTCCGCGTCCGGTATATACGCAATCGCCTTTTGCATCTCTGGACATATCTGCGAAGGCGCACCTGCCTTGGCCTGGTCGATAAGTTTGTAAACGGCGTTGGGGTCGCTCGATACGCTGCAGACCCACATATTACCGACTGCCGCCCAGCGGTAATTGAATCCCGTGCCGTACATCGCTTCAATCATCTTGGCCTCAGGAGCGTTTGCGTCTGTTAATTTCATATTGAAGGACGCCGCGTCTATCGTGATTCCCTTGTAATTATCAACGCCTTGTTTGATGGTGAAGTTTACGTCCATACCCATTTTTTTATAGAAATCGTCGAAAGAGCTTCCGACCCAGGTTTTCGCGAATTCATTCACTGTCCGGCTGAACTGATTTGCGTCCTTGACCGTTATAATCTCTTTGCCTGCAAAAAACGGCTTGCTGTTCGGGTCTGCTGAGAAAGTGAAAACAAAACGGTCTCCGATTGCATCTATCATTTCATCGCTGAGTTTCTTTATCTTTACATTGTCCTCGGAGTTCGGGTCCTTGCCTGCCGCCAGCGCCATAAGGTCAATAACTTTGGAATATATTTTTTTCATCAGCGTATGGTCCATCCAGCCGATGCCGTTCATCACGGCGCCGTCCTCTGTATAGCCGATAAGGTCGTTTTTCCCCTTTCGGCTTGTGTCCGCGACAAGCGTTGTGGCCATCTCTGTCCCCGGCAGGGCGTTGACTGTTGTCCTGAAGTTCAAAACGTCCGGCTTGGGATTGCAGGCAAGCGTCATCGATTTTGTCTGCTGCATAAAATCCTTCGCCACGGCTGCAAAGGCGTCCATCATCTGGGTCATTCCGGCCATCCCTGACGGCATCTTCTGTGTCTGTGTTTGCTGTTTTATCGCTTGTTTTTTTATCTCATCGATGGCTTCTGAAATTTCTTTTTTGTAAACATCCGAGATTTTTGCGACGTTTGCGTAGCCCCAGATCGGCTCAGTTGACGCCTGCTTAATCTGTGCGGCGTCCAAGGCCGTTACCAGGCCTGCCACTTTTCTGCCCGAAATTAAATCCGCCATATTGTTGATTTTGCCGTAATCCTTTGACATCAGGGCAAACGTCCGCACCTGCTTTATATAGAATTGTCCCGCCGGACCGGTTCCCACCGTCGATATGCCGTTGCCGTCGGGAGCAGTTACCCTGTAGTTGGGGTCTAAAATCTGCTTATAATCCGTAACGGGCAGCAGGAAGAATATGTTTGGCGGCTGTTTAGCAGCCCCTGGTGTGGCGAAAAGTCCGAAACCGCCGGCAAGGTCGAAGCCCTTCAGCTCGAAATTGCCGAACATCATTCCTAACTGCCCCTTGATAAGACCTGAAGTCATTATTGGTGCGACGTACTGGTCGAGCGTCGCAGTCGTTTGATTGAGATTGTTGAGCCGGACGCAGAAAATAGCGTCAGCCGGTATTGTCTCAAGTATGGCATCGGCCCCGTTTGATGCTGCCGGTGCAAATATCGCTAAAACAATTATCGCCGTTATTATGCCTGAAAACGCTTGCATGAACATTATCGAACCTCCCAACAATATTTCAGTAATTTTGACACTCACTCCCAGCCGGATACACCCCGACTTTAGACCTTATATAACCACAGATTGATGTTTATGCAAAGGAAATCTCTGATGGTTTATCGAGTCGTGAATGAGGAATTTCCTGACTTTTTATAAGCAAGTCAAGCCCTGTTTTTGTCGATAAAACAGCAGCAGGTCGGTTAATTAGTCCCATAAACGAACATTAGCTGACCAAGGGCATACATATTAAAGAACAAGAAATAGCCGATAATTGACAAATAGCAGCAAAATGGTAGAATTATCGTTCCGGATAAAAGGGAACAAGGAAAACGGTAAAAATCGGCACAACATTGTAAAGCAATTTTGAGGTAAAAAATGTTCGAGAGATTTACAGACAGGGCACGCAAAGTTATGGCGCTTGCCAATCAGGAAGCGCAGCGGTTCAACCACGAATATATAGGCACTGAGCACATCCTTCTCGGTTTGATTAAGGAAGGAAGCGGCGTTGGGGCGACGGTCTTGAAGAACCTCGATGTCGATGTGAAGAAGGTGCGCCTCGAGGTCGAAAAGCTCGTAAAAAGCGGCCCCGATATGGTAACTATGGGCAAGCTCCCCCATACCCCACGCGCCAAAAAAGTCATCGAATACGCCATCGAGGAGGCGAGGTCGCTCAACCACAATTACGTCGGCACAGAGCATCTGCTTTTGGGCCTTTTGCGCGAGACCGAGGGCATAGCGGCCCAGGTATTAATGAACGTCGGGCTTCGGCTCGAAGACGTTCGTCAGGAGGTCCTTAATTTGCTTGGCGCTGGTGTCGATACTGAGCCGGCGGCGGGTCTTGACGCCAAATTAGGCGGCCCCGCTGTAGCGGGAAATCCCAAGAGAAAAACTCCCGCGCTGGACAGTTTCGGCAGAGACCTTACACAACTGGCTGCCGACGGAGAGCTTGACCCGGTAATCGGCAGAAAACGCGAAATTGAGCGTTTGATTCAAATATTGTGCAGGCGGACCAAAAACAACCCCGTGCTGTTGGGCGAGGCAGGCGTAGGCAAGACCGCAATTGTCGAAGGGCTCAGTCAGCAGGTCATCAATAAGCAGGTGCCTGAGATTCTTAAAGACAAGCGCCTCGTAGTCCTTGACCTTGCGATGATGGTCGCAGGAACAAAATACCGGGGGCAGTTTGAGGAGCGCATAAAGGCCGTCATTAACGAAGTAAGACGCGCCAAAAACGTAATACTATTCATAGATGAGCTGCATACCCTCGTCGGCGCCGGCGGGGCAGAAGGCGCCATCGACGCGTCTAACGTCCTTAAGCCCGCGCTTGCAAGAGGCGAGGTGCAGTGTATCGGCGCCACAACGCTCGATGAGTATCGAAAGCACGTCGAGAAGGATGGTGCCCTCGAAAGACGCTTCCAGACAATTATTGTTGATCCGCCCTCGAAGCAGGAAACCCTTGAGATACTCAGGGGTCTGCAGGACCGTTACGAGGCGCATCACCGGGTAAGGTTTACTGATGAGGCGCTTTTTCAGGCGGTCGAGTTATCTACACGGTATATTACCGGCAGATGTCTGCCTGATAAAGCCATCGACGTTGTAGATGAGGCAGGCGCACGTGTCCGGCTGAAAAATATGACCCCTCCGCCGGATTTAGCGGAGATGGAAAGCAAAATTGAAAAACTCCAGCGTGAAAAGGACGAGGCCGTCCGCAGCGCAGATTATGAACGCGCCGCGGCTCTTAGAGACCAGACGCAGCAGTTGCTCAACGAAAAGACACAAATGCAGAAAAAATGGTATGAGGAGAACAAAGAGGCCACAGGCGTCGTTGACGCGGAGGTTATTGCCGAGGTCGTAAGCAATATGACCGGCGTTCCGCTTACGCGGCTTGAAAAGAAAGAGACGCAGCGATTACTTGAGCTTGAAGCGGAGATTCACAAGCAGGTCGTTTCACAGGATGAGGCGGTTGCCGCCGTCGCTAAAGCAGTTCGCAGAAGCAGAAGCGGTATGAAGGACCCGAACCGGCCGATGGGCTGCTTCATATTCTTAGGCCCCAGCGGCGTCGGCAAAACCCTGCTGGCGCAGGCGCTGGCAGAGTTTATGTTCAGCGACAGAAACGCCCTTGTCCGGCTGGATATGAGCGAGTTTATGGAAAAGCACAACGTCAGCCGGCTCGTCGGCGCTCCTCCGGGCTATGTCGGCTATGAAGAGGGCGGCCAGCTCACCGAGCGAATCAGACGCAGACCATACGCAGTCCTGCTTTTAGATGAAATAGAAAAAGCGCACCCCGATGTTTATAACATACTGCTGCAGATTATGGATGAGGGGCGTCTTACAGACAGCTTTGGAAGAAGTATCGACTTTAAGAACGTGGTCATCATTATGACAAGCAACATCGGCGCAGAACTGATTAAAAGCACCGGCGGCTTCGGCTTCGGCAAAAAGACCCCCGAGGCAAATTACGAAAAGATGAAGGATATGCTCCACAAAGAAGTAGAACGTTACTTCAGACCCGAGTTTCTTAACCGCGTCGATGACATAATCGTCTTCAAGCCGCTCTCGAAGGAAAACCTCCAGACAATCGTCGAGTACGAGCTTGCCAAAGTATTCAAGCGGCTCACCGAACACGGCCTAAAGCTCGAACTTGCGCCGGCTGCCAAGGAATTTCTCATCGACAAGGGCTACAGTCCCGAATTCGGTGCTAGGCCCCTGCGAAGGGCAATCGAACACTACATCGAAGACCCGCTTTCCGAGGCGGTCCTGCGCGGCGAATTCAAGGGCAAAAATCTTATCAAAATTGATGTCTTAGACGAGGAACACCTGAAACTTGAAGGCCTCGAAATCCCCGCGCCTGCCAAAACTGAAAAAGCAGCTGTTTAATGCATTGAGAATTTGGAATGGCGAATTAAGAATTCAAAATTCTAAATTCTCAATTACAAAATTTTATTATTTTTCCCCCGGTTTCTGCTGGCTGGCAAGCAATTTATCGAATGGCTCCATATCCATCCATTCAACGCTGCTATCTAAGCGAAGTACAATTGCGCCGGGCCGGGAAAACAGGGAATGATAATTTTTTATCACATAAGCGAGAATCGTTTCCGGCG
>CAYLXJ010000026.1:0-1712 GCA_964387385.1 uncultured Pirellulales bacterium | reverse complement strand
AATCTATCCACCGCGACCGATATTGCAGATTGCCGATGCGGACCTGTCCTTCGAGTGATTCTTTTATATTTTCAGCGTAAGATTCGGGCGGTATCGAGCCGTATTTTTGTTTGTATTCATTTATTACTCGCCCGAGTTGTTCCATCGCTCGAATCGCTTCCGCGCGATTGACTCTGTTTTTCATTTCGACCATTACAAGAACCATCGCGGAAGTGGCCGCTATAACTAATGCGAAGTTTGCCAGAATTTTCTTTTGTTTTTTGTTCATAGCTGATTCGTTTTTGCGCCTGTTGCTGTAATTTTCACTCGCCCATCCCGGACCAACAATCTTCCCTCGGCAAAAAATCGAATTGCCTCAGGATACGCGATGCACTCCTCTTTAAAAATTCTCGCCGCAAGCGTATCAGGAGTATCGTCGTCTTTAACCGGACAGCATCGCTGAACGATGATTGGCCCGCTATCATAATCATTGGTGCAGAAATGAACTGTGCAGCCGCTCACCTTACAGCCGGCCTTTAATACCGCCTCGTGAACGTGATGGCCCCACATTCCCTGACCGCCGAAGCTCGGCAGAAGTGCCGGATGTATGTTCATCACCTTATTTTCGAAACGTGCCGGAATCTTCCAAAGGCATAACCACCCGCCCTGAATTACAAGTTCGACATCGGCTTCCACAAGTTCCTGCTCTATACGTCTACTGAACTCGTCTATGTCGGGGTAGTCCTTTTTACGGATGATTTTTACGTTCAGCCCCGCCGCTTTTGCCCTTTCTACGCCTGCCACCTTCGAGAGCGAGCTTATGACGACAGCGATTTCGGCGTTGAGGTTGCCCTGTTTGATTTGCTCGACGAGGTTCAATAGTGTTGTGCCCCCGCCGCTTATCAGAACTCCAAGTCGTATTGGCTTTCCTTTCATCGCACCTTTTGTTTTCATTTCGACATCTCCTTCGATATCGAGGGCACGGTTGACAAGCGAGTCGGCCAGTTTGTTTTTTTCCCTGACAATGTGCTGCACCTGCCAAGCCTCGAAACCGGCCAACAGTCCACTTGCCTCTACAAACAGGGGCCTGATTTGCTCGCTTTTGACCTTGTATTGCCCGTTAAGCTGCCTGACTAATAATTCGCTGTCGCTGTAAACAGTGATTTGTTTTGCACCTAATAATTTGGCTGCCTCGAGCGCCTTGTGAATGGCAGTATATTCCGCGAAATTGTTCGTAGCTTCACCAAGAAAAACCGCCTTTGCCTGCAACTGTTTTCCCTGTGTGTCAGTAAGCACGTATGCCGCCGCAGCCGGCCCGGGATTGCCCCTCGAACCCCCATCAATATATGCAATTGCCTTCTCTGTCAACACAGCACCTCCCTGATATCCTGAGGTCCTGATAACCTGTCTTATTCCTGCGAAGTGCTCAGCACCAGAATACGCGTGCATATCGGGCAGCGGATTACCTCGTCTTTGGTCATAAGCATATTCACACATTCGGCTGTAACACCCATAAAACAGCCACCGCAGGTATATGAGCCGGAATTACCCTGCTCAATTACCGCGACCGCCTCGCCGTCGTATGTATCGGCCACCCTCTTGAAAATCTCAAGATATTCCGACGGAACCTGTCCGGCTGCCTCGTTCCATTCGCTTTGAATCTGGTCAACCTCTGCTTCATATTTGGTCGCAAGCTGCTCCGATTCCTTACGAACCTGTTCCAGCTTCGCCTT
>CAYLXJ010000025.1:0-12912 GCA_964387385.1 uncultured Pirellulales bacterium | reverse complement strand
AGTCGGCTGCGCCTCATGCCGGGATAGGTGTTTGTGTATATATTTATACGCGTGTATTACTTTGTTTATCTGGCCCCTCGGCTCTTTGCTCACTCCCACTAGCCGGACCCCGTTGGCGTATCTGCACTCGAAATTATATTCCATAAACGCGTCAAAAATACCACCGCCAGGCGCGATTGTGCCCTTGCCCGTTAACTCCACCGGCCCTGTCTCATCTGTCCCGTTAATAAACTGCGCCAAATCAATTATATGCGCCCCGCGGTCTGTCATTTCTCCCCCGCCGTAATCCAGTATGAACCTCCACCAGAAATGGGACCGCCTTTCCGTATAATCCGCCCTCGGCGCAGGTCCCAGCCACATATCATAATCAAGCCCTTCCGGCACAGGCCTTACCGCCTGCGGCTGGTTCGTCCTGAGAATTTGAAGATGATGGGTGTCGCTGTTGGGCATATTGACCGTTATTGTGTGCACCTTGCCTATTCGCCCGTTTCGCACAAGCTCGCAGGCAAACCGCACGCTGTCATTGGAACGCTCGTGGCTTCCGGTTTGCAGCACTCTTTTGTATTGTTTGACCGCATCGCGAACGGTTTTTCCTTCCGCGATTGTATTAACTAACGGCTTCTCGCAGTAAATGTCCTTTCCCGCTTTGGCAGCCATTGCGCTTATCGTCCCGTGCCAGTGGTCGGGAGTGCAAACAGTTACCGCGTCAATATCGCTGCGGCTGAGCAATTCGCGCAAATCGCTGTATGCGGCGCAACCCTTATATTGCCCCGACGATTTCTGGTCCGCGTAATACCTTTCCACACGTTTTTTAGCCGGTTCCCTGCCTAATGGATGTTCGCTTCCGCGCGAATGATACTCCCTGTCAACGTCACAGACGGCCAAGACCTGCACACCTTCCATTTGCATAAAAGCGTTCATATTGACCGTGCCCTGCCCCCCGACGCCTATGCAGCCGAAAGTTATCCTGTTGCTCGGAGTAATCGCGCCATCCAGCCCCAGCGCCGACGAGGAAACGACATAGGGAAAACCAAATCCCCCGATTATGCCGCCACCCAGCCCCTTTATAAATTCACGCCTGTTCAATTTACCTCTTTTCCGCCCCTTGCCCTATGTTATTCCGAATGACGAATCACGAGCGACGGTTCATTGCCTACATATACATATGCCACGGACTTCTCATCGGCCGGGAAAGCATTCTGTTGGCCTCTTCATCACCGATAATCACCTCTTTTTCAGGGTCCCATTTCAGCTTTCTGCCAGTTAGCAATGCTATCTCACCAAGCAGCCCCACGCTTATCGACCTGTGCGCCACTTCCGCGGGCGTTATCGTCTCACGCCTGCTCTTGACGCAATCCAGGAAATTCTGATGATGGTCCTTGCTCTCGTATAAATGAACCTCGTTGGGGCCGATTACCTCATCCAGAACGCTCTTCGGCTCGGCTGCTATCGGCCTGTCCCGGTCAACGTGAAGCCAGCCCCTGTCGCCGTACCAGCATGTTCCCATTCCATGCTTGAGCTGCCTGTCGTTGGCAATTATCATCGTCAGCCCGTTAGCGTATTTTGTAATCAGCTTATATTCGTATGGAACGTTATATATCCCGTCCTTGGGAAACTTGCCGTGGCCTTCGACCTCCACAGGCCCCGTCCGCTCAAGGTCCAGTGCCCAGTGCGCAATATCGACGTGATGGCCCGCCCAGTCGGTCAACTGCCCTCCCGAGTAATCCATTATCCACCGCCAGTCCCAGTGCAGTACCCCTCTGAAAGGAACCCACGGCGCAGGCCCCAGCCACATATCCCAGTCCGCACCTTTCGGCACGGGCCTGATGGGGTTATTTTGCGAACTGCTCTGGCCGGTCGGAAGTCCCACCTCAACCGTGTGAACTTTGCCTATCCTGCCGTTGCGGACCAACTCGCTGGCCCTGCGGAAATTATACACTGACCGCTGCCAGCTTCCCGTCTGCCATATCACCCCGTATCGTTTCACCGCGTCGCACATCGCCCTGCCTTCGGCTATAGTTCTGGCCATCGGCTTTTGCCCGTGAATGTCCTTGCCCGCCTGTGCCGCCATTATCGCCGGTATCGAATGCCAGTGGTCAGGCACCGCTGTCGCGATTATGTCAATGTCGCTGCGGGCTATCACGTCCCGAAAATCCAGATACATCTTGCAGTCGCTGTTGCCGTATTTCGTATCTACTTCCGTCTTGGCCGTCTTTTGATGTCTTTCATCAACATCACAAACTGCTACAACCAGCGCCTCCGGCTTATCCAGAAACCCGCGCATATCCCACGTGCCCTGACTGCCCACCCCAATCATCCCGACTAAAAGCTTATTACTCGGCGCAACCGCCCCTCCCGCCCCCAATACCGAGGAAGGCACTATATACGGAAATCCTATCGCCCCCGCAATTACACCTGTTGTTGTTTTTAGAAATTCCCTGCGATTAACGCTTTTACTACTTTCCGGCCTTTTCATTTCGCCCCCGTAATTAAATAATCAATCATCAATAATCAATTGTTTACCTGTCAAACTGCGCGTCGAACGCAAGTTGCGACGGCTTGAAATCAAACTGCTTAACGCGCTCGCAGGCCTCTTTTGCCCCGTGCTCTCTGTCCATCCGGCTGTCTTCCCACTCAATCGAAAGAGGCCCCTGATAGCCGATGTCGTTCAAAGCGACAATAATTTCCTCGAAATTGATATCACCGTGGCCTATCGAGCGGAAATCCCAGAAACGCCTCGGGTCTGCAAACTCCGTATGCCCGCCGAAAACACCTACCGTCCCGTCGCCGTGACCCCACCACACGTCCTTCATATGTGCGTGGAAAATCCGGTCGCCGAACATCCGTATGAACTTTACATAATCTACGCCCTGATAAGCGAAATGGCTCGGGTCATAATTAAATCCGAACGCCGGATGGTTCTTCACCGCCTCAAGCGCACGCTGCGCAGAGGCAATATCGAACGCTATTTCCGTAGGGTGCACCTCCAGCGCAAATTTGACGCCCTTCGACTTGAACGCGTCCAGAATCGGCCTAAACCGCTTGCCGAAATCCTTATACCCCGCCGCAATCAACGCCGGCGACACCGGCGGGAACGAGTAAACAAGGTGCCATATCGAGCTGCCCGTAAAGCCGTTGACGACCTTTACGCCTAATTTCTTCGCCGCCTTGGCCGTATCGATTAACTTTTGCGCCGCCCTTTGCCTGACGCCCTCCGGCTCGCCGTCGCCCCACACGTCCGCCGGCAGTATCGCCTTATGCCTTTCGTCAATTCTGTCGCAAACCGCCTGGCCTACAAGGTGCGTCGATATTGCAAATACCGACAGCTTGTGCTTCTTGAGCATTTTGAGCTTGTTCTCGCAGTACTTGTCGTCCTCAAGCGCCTTATCGACCTCGAAATGGTCGCCCCAGCACGCCAACTCCAAGCCGTCATACCCCCATTTCGCCGCCTTTTCCGCCAATACCTCAAGCGGCAAATCCGCCCACTGACCCGTGAATAACGTTACCGCCCTTGCCATATTTATCTTCCTTTCATTTTCCTTTCCCCTGTCCCCGAGAAGCTACTCCCTTGGGCTTGCAGCAGGGGATCCATTTTTCCGTCTTCTGTCCTCTGTCTTCTACTTTTTCATCGCCGTCCATTTCTGTTTGCTTTTTGCGCTTGCCACAACCGTCTCGATAAACAATATCCCGCGAACGCCCTCGTTTACGCCGGGAAAATCTAGCGCGAGCGCATCCGGCTTTTCACCCGCTATCGCGCACTTGACCGTCTCTGCGAAATTGCGGTAATTATTTGCGAATGCCTCAATGAACGCCTCGGGATGCCCGAAAGGCAGCCGCGTCCCGCGCCCTGCCGCCGGACTATACTCGCCTATATACCCGTTGCCGCGTTTCCAGACCTTTTCCGGCTCATTCATAGCCCTCGTATATAAGTAATTGGGGTGTTCCTGATGCCATTCCAAACTTCCCTTCTCGCCGTGAACCCATATCGCAAGATTGTTCTCCTCGCCTATCGAAATCTGGCTGGCGTGCAGAATACCCTTTGCGCCGTTATTGAACTTAATCAGGCAGTTGCAGTCGTCGTCTAATTTTCGTCCCTTTACAAACGTCGTCAATTCCGCGCAAACGTGAGAAATCCTCAACCCCGTAATATATTCGGCTAAGTTCGCTGCGTGAGTGCCGATATCGCCGACACATCCGCCCGCGCCGCTCTGCTTGGGGTCTGTCCGCCAGCTTGCCTGCATACTGCCCGTCTTTTCAAGCGCAGTCGCAAGCCAGCCCTGCGGATACTGCACAACCACCTTGCGTATCCCGCCCAAGTCGCCCTTTTTAACCATATCTTTAGCCAGCTTGACCATCGGGTAGCCGGTGTAATTGTGCATCAGGCCGAAAACCAGGCCGGTCTTTTTCACCAACGCCGCAAGCTGCTTTGCCTGCTGTGAGGTAATCGTCATCGGCTTTTCGCACATCACGTGAAAGCCGGCGTTGAGAAAATCCTTCGCTATCGGAAAATGCCAGTTGTTCGGCGTTGTTATCGCCACAAAATCGATTCGCTCGCTTTTGGGCAGTTTCAGCTCCTGCTTTATCATATCGGTGTATGTGTCGTAAATCTGGTCCTGGTTGAGCGCAAGCTCCTTGCCCATTTGTCTCGATTTCTCAGGATTGATATCGAACGCCCCCGCGACAAGTTTGATTTCCCCGTCAAGCCGTGACGCCTTGCGATGAACATCCCCGATAAATGCCCCCGGTCCCCCGCCAACCATTCCCATCCTCAGTTTTCGGCCCAGCTTCATACTTAACCCTTTCAAAATCCATTATCTATAACGGTTCTTTTTAAGGCCAAGAAACGATTAATATACGACTTACTCAGCCCTCTGTCAATATTGCGTTCGGCAAAAGCTGCCAAAAACGCTATTCATAAAGTTCCAGAATTCGCTGTCCCGCGAGGTAGTATTTTTCTTCGCCGAGCCGGCTGAATGGCTTGCGGTCGGGATACATCATCCTGAACTGCTTTCGGAAGGCGTCCTCAATTTCAACGGTCTTTTCGTAATGTTTCAACGCATCATCCATCCTGCCGAGGTCGTCGGCCAGAGCGGCAAGACGAAAATGCAGGTCGGCATTGCCGGGATAAAGCGACACAGCCATCGACGCGGCGTCAAAGGCCTGATTAAGCCAGTAGTCCCTGCGGTTAGGGTCCTCATTTGAACGCAACGAATAAAGCTCCGCCAGTGCGTCGAAAATTTTATAATCGTCGGGATTTCGCTCGATAGCGATTGAAAGCGCCTCCTCGGCCCCTGTATATAGCTGCGAATGGGTAATCATCGGCGAAGTGAAATACTGCAGATACATTTTGCCATTCATATAAGGCGCTTCCGGACTAAGCCGGTCGTCATACGTTGCATCTTCGAGCAGATTATGGGCAAGCAGCAACCGGCCCGAGGACACGGCAGCAATCGCTTTGGCGACTTTTGCAGTGCTTTTGGCGACCGGTAAAAAGGCGTAATTGAAATAAGCAAAGCCGAAAACGATAAAACCGGCCGTCGCGGCAACTTTAAAAAGGTTCCCCGCCTTCGCCGTATCAGCAGACCCCATTTTCGAATCGAGGGCAATCAGACAGCCGAAAAGTGCGCAGAATGTCGTGAGCACACCCGGCTCGAAAATGGCGAAATCAATAAGGTTATGAATAAGAAAGCCAAGTATTCCGCAAAATAGTGCTATTGCGGTGACATTTGTGTTTTGAATCGCATACACGTTTCTTTCAGAAGGGGCGGCAGTGCGCGGCGCTGTAATTGTCTGGATTGATTTGATAAGCAGCGCAAAACCGACAATAAATGCCGCTATCGGCGCGATATAGTCATTAACAAAAACGTAGATTTGCTCGTCTATGTTTGCGGCGGCGGCGGACGGCAGAAGAAACGGTCTTAGAGCCGCCATCGCAGCCGCCGGAACAAGTGCGCATATAAGCGCCTGTCTTGTGAATTGTCCGCCGGACGTTTTTTCAGAAATATCGGGAATTGTCAGCGATGACCGCCACAGCGGAACAAGCAGAAACATCAGAAGCCCAAAAAGCCCGGGCAGACCATACTGGGTAAGGACGCCGAGCAAAAATGAGTGCGGGTCGCTTACTGTTTCCGGTGCGGCAGGAATCTTATACCGCGTATAGAACACGGCAAAATTGCCGGGGCCGACGCCCGTAAGTATGCGGTCTTTCGCCATTTGGGCTGAGGAAAGCCAGTATTGCCAGCGGACAAGCATCGAGTTGCCGCCGGGCAGCCGGTCGAATTTGCCGCCGTACCACGCCGCTAAAGGTATCGCGGCGATGACGCCGATGACACACAGAGCCAGAACTACGTTTTTAACTGTTCTGGTTTTTCTGCTTATCAGCAGCAGGCCAAACACAATCACCGCGACAAGAAACGCCGCGATAGCGCCTTTGCTGCGCGTCAGAATTAAACTGAATATAATTACTGCCAGCAGCAATACGGAAAGACCGCGGTTGCCGGACGAGCTGGGGAATAACTTGCGTGTCTTAAGAAGTTCCGACAGTATCGCGATGGCAACAAAAGAGGCCAGAATTGCAAATGAACCGGCGGAATTAGCCGTTGTAAAAGACGCCCTGACCGATTTTGACATAATCCTGTGCTCAAGCAGCATCGCGTTGAGAGTGCCGGGCTGGATGCCTAAGGGCTGCAAGATGGAATTCGGGTCCTGCTGATACTGCTCGACCATGACCCTGTTGCTGACAAACTGCTGCTCTGCCGATTGCCACGCGGCGACAATACCCAGCGAGACGATAACAATCAGAAGGATTTTTATTTTCGCGTGTGAGTCGAGCAGCCGCGACAAAAGAATTACCATTGATAATGGCGCAATAAACGTAACCGAGGCGTTAATTGCCGCTCGTTTATTGGATGCGTATAAACTCGAAATTATTGCGGCAATAACTAATATCACAAATGCGGCTTCGAGTAATGTGAATTTGAAAGTCAAGCGATTTGTAAAAAGCCGAACGAGCACAAAAAGTATAAGCGCTAAAAATAAAACACCCGACAAGACCAGCGAAAAGACCGTATCGTTAATCGCCGCCTGAATCGTCGGCGCCAGAGGCGACGGGGCCTCGGTGAACATAGTGCGAAGAACTATCACAGCCAGGCATAAAAGAAAAATCACGCTTTCAAAAAGTGTAACTAAACTGATTTTCGAATTATTGCTTTTGGCTTTCTGGTTTTTCATTCCGTAATTTTAGCCATTGTCTCGAGGATAGCAATAATCGACAGGACCATAATGGTCTGTGCGAAGATGAGTATCGCGCCGGGCAGATTCACCTGATAAAGAAACGTCGCCCCGATTCCCGTCGCCAGCGTCGCAAGATAAAGCGTCAGAACCGTCTTGGTTTCAGTCAGCCCCAGCCGTCTGAGACGATGTGAGAAATGCTGCGTATCGCCGACAAAAGGCGATTTGCCCTGCCTGATTCGCAGAAATGTTACGCTTAAAAAATCGTAAAGCGGCACCGACATCGAAATCAGCGGTATGAGAACCGGATACCACGGGCCTGCCTGTTCCTGCTGGTAGTATGTCGTCCGCAAAGTCAGCAGCGCCAGGATAAAACCCAGCGGCAGCGACCCGGCGTCACCCATAAAAATCTTTGCAGGCGGGAAATTAAATACAAGAAAACCCAAAAGTGTCCCTATGTAAAGAATTGCCAGCGCCGCGACAAATACCTGCCCGCTCGTTATCGCCGCAGTTAAAAGTATCGCGGCAACAATAACCGCTATCCCAGCCGCCGCGCCGTCCATATTGTCTAAAAAGTTCAAAACATTGATTATCAGCACAAGCCACAAGGCGCTGATAAGCGAGGTGATGAGCTTGTTCTCAATGAAAAGCTCGATTCGTATATCGGCAAAAACAGCCGCCGCGACCGCGACAACAACCTCGACCGCAAGTTTGACAAACGGCCCCAAACGTTTTGTGTCGTCAATCAGGCCGAGAATAAAAAGCGTCGCGATACATAATAAGACGATTGCAAGCTGACCGGTCTTTTCGAGAAAGCCCGCCGAGTGAATTGTTATCGAGGAATCGAGCCACGCCAGCCGTCCCGGCGCGACGAGTAATTTCACAACGCATATCGCCGTAATGAGAAAAGATAAAATTGTCAGTATTACGGCTATTCCCCCGCCCAGAGCGATAACTGAGCGGTGATAGCGGTCCTCGCTGGGTCGCGCGACAAAGCCGGCGCGTGCTGCGAATTTCTTGACAAGCCACGTCAGTCCGGTCGATACCGCGAATGACGCGGCCAATAGTATTAAGCCGAGCGTTACAAGTGTCACGTTTTCAGTTGCTCCAGTAAACGGGTCCGCACTTTCGTAAAAAACTCGTGGTAACGCGGCTCCCTGTAGTCAGGGTATGTATAATCAAAATGCCGCCACGCGCCTTTCTCATAAACAAGCGTTACCTCAGCGAACATTTTATTGCCTATGTAGATTCTATGCGAGTAGTTTTTTGTCGTCGCCAGTACGAGTTTTGATGGTTCAATAATCCCTGGGTCAAGATTCACAGGCCTCGGAAAGGCCGTATTCAGCGCGCGGGCCAGCTTTTGTTCGAGAATGTTGGTAGTGTGTTTGATTTTCGCCAGTTTGCCGGGGTCTATGAGTTTATCGAGCGATACGAACTGCCGCAGAATATCCGGCCCCGTCTGCTCGCTGTAATAGCTCGTCTGTGTAAACGGCCAAACGTCACTTACAAAGTCAATTTGCCCGAACCGCGGCGAAACGGCCTTACGCGCCGCCTCAAGACAACTCTCGTCCGCGGCCAGTATGCCGATTATCAATTTCACCGCCTTCGGCTCTGTCAATTCCCACATCGGTTTATTTTAGACGCGAAATCCGGAAAATATTGGGACACCATACTAATGGCGTTTCCGGATTTACTAATTTATATTGAATAATTTTGGCCGTCATTTGCGATCTTAACATTTTCAAAATACTTTTTATATTGTTTTGGTTCAAATGTATGAATCGGAATCAACAATCTTGGCTTTAATGCTTTTGCTAAACGTTTCAGATCGCTTAGTATAGCATGTCCGCTTGTGTGTACGTGCTCAATATCTATTTCCTTGTTATTACAGAATTCTTTGAATTCCTCCGTCAAATACCCTTCCCACATCGAATAAATTATCTTTACTCCTTCGGCGGTCTCGAGCTTATTAATAATTTTAGGAAATATTGAATTGCTCTTTGCGAGCATCAATATCTTATTCTTTTTATCAGTTATCTCATCTATTTCGATTTTTCGCCTGTTATAAAGATAAAGTAATTCTCTTAAACCGGCCTCAGCAAGTTTATTGGCATGGTATTTAATTCCGGGGACACCATACTTAATTCCATCTAACATTTCTTATTTTTTACAATTTTCTTTTGGCCTTTGGCCCCACCTTCATCCTTTTATACATACTCGACTGTCGCCGGCGGCTTGGGCGTCAAATCGTAAAGGCATCGGTTGACCCCTTTTATGTCCGTTATCCGCTTGCATATCCGCTCAAGCTTTTCCCACGGCAGCCGCGTCGCCGTGGCTAATCGCGCGTCTTTACTTTCAATACACCGCACAACGATAATCTGCCCGAATTCACGCTTGTTGTTCCTTATGCCCGTCGCGTAATCGTTTAACAATACCGCCAGATACTGAAACGCTCCGGTCTCCGCAAGCTCTTCCTCCACTATCGCCGTCGCCGCTCGAACCGTCGCCAGACGCTCCTCAGTCACCTCCCCGACGATTCTTGCCGCAAGCGCAGGTCCAGGGAACGGTATCCGCTGCGAAATCTCGGAAGGTATATTGAGAAGTTCTGCCGCCTTACGCACGTCATCTTTGCGCAAGGTCTTCAGCGGCTCAATCACTGTGTAGCCGTATGATTTCTCGGTGTCGATGCCCAATTGCGTCAGAATATTATGCTGCCTCTTGATGCCCGCCACCGTCTCCTCGATGTCGGTCAGTATCGTGCCGTGAAACAAAAACTTCGCGCCGGATTTTTTGACTATTTTGCTGAATATATTCGAATAAAATGTGTCCGTTATCGCTTGACGTTTCTTCTCGGGGTCGGTAATGCCTTTCAATGCCGACAAAAATTCTTTTCTCGCATCGACCAGCTCAACCGGTATTCCCATATCGGCGAAGATTTTGACGACGCGTTGCGGCTCGCCCTCACGCATAAGCGCGCTATCGACAAATATCGTCTTGAGCTGTTTCCCTATCGCCCGATGTCCCAATACCGTCACCGTGGAGCTGTCAACCCCGCCGCTAAGCGCGTTTATCGCCTTGCCGTCTCCCACCGTCTTCTTTATCTCCGCAACCTGCTCTTCGATAAATTTCCCGTAATCCATTTCCTTCTCCTTACATTATTTTTACTTTTATTTTATCCTTAAAAAACTGTCTACGGCCCTCCGAACGCTGCTTGCCTCGGCGTAGTCCCGATGCAGTATATCGGGACGAAGACGGGAACGCTAATTTACAAACCCCGCCAGGGCATACACAAGCGCCGCCTGCCAGTTAATCGCGATTTCATTAGTCCTCGCGTCTGGCTCAACGTCGTGCCAGTCGGTCGCCGAATGTCCCCCGCCGACGATATATCCCGGCCACGGGGCCTTTACCCTGTCCCCGCCCGAGCGCCTGTCGTGCGGCTCCATCGGCGGATTATGGCCCACGCCCGTAACGTAGCTCCTCCCGTAGTAATTGTTGCCGAATAAATGCCCGATTGCGTCAAGCGCCGTGTTGACATATTCCGCCTTCGGCGAAACCTTGTTCGCCACCTGAAGCGTCACGACCTCCCTCGCCACCGTCCCGTTGCTGCCCCACCTGTATTCCCCGCCTAAGCACCTGCCGTAAACGTCCTGCTTGGCTTTCAAAACGAGCATATCCGCCGTCGTCACCAGGTCCCTGCGAACATCCTCCACAATCGATTCCCTTTTGCCCTCTCTTTTACTCAACAGATACGTGAACATCCCTAAGTTCTTAACGCTTCCCCAGTCCCAGAAGAAATCAATCTTGTCGTCGTATGCCGAAGCCATCCACTCGAACGCCCTCAAATGACACGGGTCGCCCGTCGTCTCCCACAATTCCGCCGCCGCCCATAATCTATCGTCCTGGTCGAGCGTCGGGTAACTTCCCGTCCGGAAAGGTCCTCGCTCGAACGGCTTGTTCTCGCGGTGCTCGCTCAAAAACTTATAACTGTTCAAAGCCGCATCTAAACAGGTCTGCGCATAGTCGGGGTCGTATGGCTTGAAATACCTCGCCGCCATCGCCATCATCGCCACAAAATCCGCCGTCGCAGACGACGACCAGTTCGTAAAGTACCGCTTCTCATCTTCCCTTTCCGGCAGGATAAATCCCCCGAACCGCAGCGTGCTTATTTTGAACGAAATCCTACCTGAGCCATCGGGATACTGCATCTTCAAAAGCCAGTCCGTCTCCCATTTCATTTCCTTCAAATACTCCGGATACCCCACCGCCGTCTCCGGCAGCCCCAGCCCTATCCCCTTAATCTTCTCCCCAAACTGCTCCCACCCCAATAACATCACCCCCACCGTTACCCCCGCATTCACCACATACTTATTGTAGTCCCCCGCATCGTGAAAACCACCCGTGGCGTCGCGTCGGGTGTTGGGGGCGATGTTTTTTAATGAGGGGTCGGGGTGGTTGGGGTCATCGAGGTAATCGAGGTATGCGTCGTCGGTGTGGCAGGCGGCGTGGTAAAAGCGGGAGCCATTGTATATGGCATTGACTTCTGTTCCGCATCGCCAGAGGTAAAACGCCCTCATAGCCGTGCGGAAGGCGTCGTTGTAAACGTCGTCATCTATACTGAATTGGTATGATTTGCCCACTCCCGGCACGTCTATATAGTATCGACCCTTCTTATTAACGCTCGTGAAATCAGCGAACCATACGGTCTGATTAACGTCGGCCTGCGCGAACGGGCCGGTTGTTTTGCCTTTGTAAACGGTTTTGTTGTTTTTCGCTTCTTTTACGGAAAATTTCGCGCATTTTTTGATAATTGTCGCTTTTTTCGGCGCACTTGGCAAAAAACCTAATGAATTGAGGCGAATAACCGTATTGCCATCCGCAGCGGAAGGATAGTTCGGCTCAGGCCTCATGCCGAAAGGACCAAAGCCCATCGGCGGGCCTGAACGGTTTGGCTCAGAAGGAACATTTGAATCCGCCTGTGGTGAGCTTGTCGAATCCACTGCCAATGCGAGGTTTAGATTGATTAGTGATATTATCGCGACAATCATCAAACGGCTTTTCATTTTAAACCTTTCTCTTAAAGTTTTGCCACCCTGGCACGGCAGGCGTGCCGTGGCCTGACGGCAGATTACAAAGATTTCACGGTTTTTTCAAACATAAAGATAAAAGGATTTCAGACGCTGATTGCGCAGATTGCGCCGATTTTGTAACCACTCCCTATGGGACACCTTACGGTGAAAGACGCAAAGACACAAAGGGTTTTTTTATCACGCATTCAATCCTTCACGAGATACGTTTCACCCTTCACGAAATACGCTTCACCCTCTTTATATTTTGTAAAATTATTGATTGATTTTGGCAGGAAGAGGGATTATATTTTAATTAGCATAAATGGCCGGAAGGATTCGGCCCGCCACAAAGAAGGCGGGTAAACTTCTGAGGAATACACGTCTTTAGACATCAATTCTTGCCGGACGGTGGACTTCAATTTAAGAGGATTGAACAAATGAAAATCTTTCTTAGTTCGACATTTCGTAACTTAGAAGAAGAAAGAAAAATACTTCATACATCGTTAAAAAAAGCGGGTTTTGAATCTTTGGGGATGGAATTTTTCGTAGCGGAACCAAATACTCCTAAAGAAGTTTGTTTAAGAGAAATAGATAATGCAGATTTAATCCTGCTTAT
>CAYLXJ010000024.1:0-13154 GCA_964387385.1 uncultured Pirellulales bacterium | reverse complement strand
ATATAAACTGCTGCGGGATAATTCAGCACATCTGGATGACGCCGGCAGGAAACGACCGGCTGAATATATTGCGTTTCTACTGGGACGACGAAGAAACGCCCTCGATAGAATGTCCTTTGGGTGATTTTTTCGCCTGCGGGATGGGCGAATACGCACAAGTTACATCGCTGGCTGTATGCGTCAATCCGAAAAGCGGCTTCAACTGCTATTGGCCGATGCCATTCAGAAAGGGCTGCAAAATTACGGTTACAAATACCGACAGAAGCCAGATGACGCTGTATTACCAGATTGATTACTGCCTGACTGAGGTCGCAGAATCGGCGGCGTATTTTCACGCGCAGTTTCGCAGAGTAAATCCGCTGCCCTTCAAGGAGGTCTATACGCTCGTTGACGGCATCGCCGGGCGGGGACATTACGTCGGGACGTATATGACGTGGGGCGCGAACAGTCCCGGCTGGTGGGGAGAAGGCGAGATAAAATTCTACATAGACGGCGACACGGAATTTCCGACAATCTGCGGGACCGGCACCGAGGATTATTTCTGCGGCTCATACGGATTCGATAATCCAAAAGGTGGCGGCTATCAGACATTCAGCGGGCCATACGCGGGAATGCCGCAGGTAATAAATCCCAAGGGACAGCCGGTAAAAAAGACGAAGGTTTTTGATAACGGCAAGTTCGTCGAAGAAAGGACAATCTACAATCCGAAAGACCAGCCGAGATTTTCCCTGTATCGCTGGCACATAATGGACCCGATACGCTTCGAGCAAAACCTGAAAGTAACTATGCAGGCGCTTGGATGGCAGCAGGACGGCAAATACCTGCCTTTGCAGGACGATATTTCATCAGTAGTTTACTGGTATCAGACCGAGCCGCACAGGCAGTTCCCGAAACTTCCCGACAGAGAACAGTTGAAGATTGCGAAGTAAACGCTGAGCACAAAACGACACGGGCCGGGCTCGCCTATCTCAATAACGATATCTCAGGCCACGCAGTCGCAAACGCCAGAACCCTGAAATCACTGATTAAATAATATTCAGCCAATGACGTTTAGGCCTTTTTTGAGGGCATATTGGCGGACTTCCTCGACTTCTTCTGGGGTGGGGCGGCGGTCGATTGCGGGGTGCTTGACGGCCTTGAAGCAGGGACGATACTGGTCCATAATGTTAATTGCGGTGTTTTTGCCGATGTGTTTTGCGAGAAAATCGATGACTTTGAAACTTCCTGCGAGTTTATTAGGCAAAATGAGATGTCTTACCAGAAGGCCTTTTATCGCCAGACCGTTTTCGACCTGTAAATCACCGACCTGGCGGTGCATTTCCTTTACCGCGGCAAAACATACTTCAGGATAATCTGGCGCATTGGCAAACTCTTTAGCTGAAGGGCTATCGGAAAACTTCATATCGGGCATATATATGTCAAAGAAACCGTCGAGCAGCTTGAGCGTTTCGACCGAGTCGTAGCCGGAGCTGTTATAAACCGTCGGCAGATTAAGACCCTTTTTGCGGGCAATCTCTATACCTGCCGCGATGGCCGGTGCCATATGCGTCGGCGTGACAAAATTGATGTTGCTGCAGTCGTAGTTTTGCAGCTCGATTATAATTTCGGAAAGGTCGTCGAGCGTAATGGGCTGGCCGTGACGGAAATGACTTACGTCGTAGTTCTGGCAGAACTCGCAGTTGAGGTTGCAGCCGGCGAAAAAAATCGTGCCCGAGCCGCCGGGACCCACGAGGACGTTTTCTTCGCCGAAATGAGGCCCCTGCGAGCTGACAACCGGCATATCGGCTATGCCGCAAAAACCAAGCTCGCCTTTGCTGCGTTTTACCCGGCAGTTGCGCGGGCATATCACGCAGGGGTCCATTAACGACCAGAGCTTCTTGACCGCGGGACTAAATGAGCCGATAAATTCTGTCATTGTCAATTTTCTATTTTATATTTTTGGCAGCGTCAACAACGTTATAAAGCAGCATTGTAATTGTCATAGGGCCCACGCCGCCGGGGACAGGGGTTATGAGGGACGCTTTTTCCTTCACGTTTTCAAAATCGACGTCTCCTATTAGGCGATAGCCGGATTTTTTTGTCGGGTCTGTTACACGATTAATTCCGACATCGATTACAACGGCCCCGTCTTTTATCATATCTGCTGTTATCGTATTGAGATGGCCTGCTGCGGCGACCACAATATCCGCTCTTTTAGTATGTTCGGCGAGATTTTTTGTTCGCGTATGGCATACGGCTACGGTAGCGTTGCCCAAGGGGCCTTTCTGCAAAAGTATATTTGCGAGAGGTTTGCCGACAATGTTGCTTCTGCCGACGATGACGACATAAGCGCCGTCAATTTTTACGCCGCTTTTAAGCAGAAGCTGGACGACGCCGTGCGGCGTGCAGGGGAGATACGTTTTCTGGCCTAACATCATTTTGCCGACGTTTACAGGATTAAAGCCGTCGATATCTTTGGCGGGGTCAATAGCGAGTAGCACTTCGGCCTCATTTATATGTTTCGGCAAAGGAAGCTGCGTCAGGATTCCGTGAATTTTCGGGTCTTTGTTCAGCCGGTCAATTATCGTAAGCAATTCCTTTTGCGAAATGCTTTCAGGCAGGCGATTGTCGTTCGAGTATATTCCGACTTCCGCACAGGCCTTCTGCTTTGCCGTAACATACGATTTTGACGCGGGGTCATCGCCGACTAAAATCACACCGAGGCCCGGCACGATTCCTTTTTCTTTAAGGCGTGCGACCTCGGCCTTGAGTTCGGCCCGCATACCTTCTGCTATCTGCTTTCCGTCAATTATTTTCGCCGTCATATTACAGCCCCTGCACTCTTCCTGTATTAACATCGACGTCGATGCGCCTGAAGGACGGGTCTGAGCCGGTTCCGGGCATCAGCTTGATTTCGCCTGCCAGCGGCACGACAAATTCCGCGCCTTTATAAACGAGAACGTCCCTGATAGGCAGCTGCCAGCCGATGGGCCGGCCCTTGAATTCCGGGTCATACGACAAGCTCAGGTGGATTTTTGCCATACACGTATTGAAACGATTTGTCACAGGGTCGGCCTCAAGCTTTTTGAGCTTCTCGAGGGCGATTTCGGAATACGAAACGCCGTTTGCGCCGTAAACCTCTTTTGCAATCAATTCTATCCGCTTCCTGATGGGCATTTCGAGGTCGTAAAGGAATTTGAAATTGTTTCCCTGATTGCAGGCGTCGATGACTGCCCGGGCAAGCTCAATAGCGCCTTCGCCGCCTTTGAGCCAGTGGTCCGAAACAACCGCCATCGCGCCGTTTCGTTCTGCGATTTTCCTGATGAGGTTATGTTCGGCTTTTGTATCGAAACTGAAACTATTGATACAGACAATCGGTCTAACACCGCTTTTTTTGACGATTTCGATGTGGGCAACCAGGTTTTCACAGCCCTTTTCGAGCAGGTCAAGGTGCTCTTTTGTATATTCCTCGCTGAGCGGCACACCCGGCCTGACGGGAGGCCCTCCGCCGTGCATTTTCAATGCTCTGACAGTAGCGACAATAACTACCGCGTCGGGTTTGAGACCTGAGATTCGGCACTTGAGATTCCAGAATTTCTCGTAGCCGATGTCTGCCCCGAATCCGCTTTCTGTCACATGGTAATCACCGAGCTTCGTCGCGGTGAGGTCTGCGATGATCGAGCTTTGGCCTATGGCTATATTGGCGAAAGGCCCGGCGTGCACAAAAAGCGGCTGGCCTTCCATTGTCTGAAGCAGATTAGGATTGAGCGCATCGACCATCCAAGCGGTCATCGCGCCATCTACTTCGAGGTCGGCAGTCGTTACGTCCCTGCCCTGCTTGTCTCTGGCCACAACAATTTTTGCGATTCGGCTGCGAAAGTCCTTCAGGTCTTTGGCGATTGCCATAATTGCCATAACCTCGCTTGAGACGGTTGCCTGAAAACCGGAATCCATCTCGACGCCGTTGTTTTTGCCGCCGAGACCTATCCTTATATTGCGAAGCGCCTGAGAGCACAGGTCAATCGCCCAGCCGATTTGTATCGAGTTTGGGTCGATATCGAGCCGGCGGAGCTTTCTTTTCGCAAGCCGCTCGTCGTCGTAGTTTCGCTCGTGCTGCATACGGGCGGTCAGGGCCGTCATACATAAGTTATGCGCATTTGTTACCGAGTCAATGTCGCCCGTCAGGCGTATTGAAAGCGGAATATGAGGCATACACTGTGAAAGCCCTCCGCCCGCCGCGCCTCCCTTGATATTAAATGTCGGGCCTGCGCTTGGCTGGCGAATCGCGCCCGTCGGCTTTTTGCCGCATTTGGCAAGGCCCTGAATCAGGCCGATAGTCGTCGTGGTTTTGCCCTCGCCGAAAGGCGTCGGCGTAATTGCCGTAACATCGATGTATTTGGCTGTCGCGTTATTTTTAAGGCGGCCCAACACCTTTATAAAATCAACCTTACCGAGGGTGTGGCCCGCGGGCAATACCTCGTCTTTTTGCAGGCCAAGCTCGTCGGCAAGCTGAAAAATCGATTTGATATTCTTCTCAGCCGCCTCGGCGATTTCCCAGTTCTTCATTTTCGTCGGGTCAAGTTTCATCCCAAATATACCTCCACCTTGACGGTGTTTCCTCTTTTGAACAACGGCACGATATTTCCAGGTGTCTGCTGACCGTTGACTAACATTTTCTTTACGCCCTTGCTCACTTTATCGGGATTGTGAACTTTAATGTTATAGGTTACGCCCCTGAATTTGCGCGTTATGGTAAAGCCGGTCCAATCGGGCGGAATGCAGGGGTCAATCCTGAGGCCGTCCAGTTCCGCCCTTACGCCCAATATGTATTGCGTAAGAGCCGTTAAGCTCCAGGATGCGGTGCCCGTCAGCCAGGAGTTTTTGCCCTCACCGGGCAGGGGGCTGTCGTGGCCTGAAATGGTCTGAGCGAAGCAATACGGCTCGCATTTATAAACATCTGATTTGTCTTCCTTTGTGCTTGGGCAGATTCGCGTGTAAAGTTCCCAGGCCTTGTCGCCCCTGCCGACGATTGTCTCGCCGATTATGACCCAGGTGTTGTTATGGCAGAAGACGCTTGCGTTTTCCTTGTAGCCCGGCGGGTACGAGGTAATCTCGCCTAAGTAATCCCGGTATTTCGTGTAAGCCGGCTGATTGAGGACCATACCGCTGTCATCAGCCAGATACTGCCAGGCGCTATCCAGGGCCTTAACCGCCTTACCGTCGTCGAGGCCGATACCTGCCATAACGCCCCAGCCCTGCGTTTCTATGAATATCTTTCCTTCATCGCAGACCTTTGAGCCGATAGGTCTTTCGAAATGGTCGTAAGCGCGGATGAACCAGTCGCCATCCCAGCCGGATTTAAGAATCGTCTTTTTCATTTCATCGCTTTTTTGAGCGTATTCCGAAGATTTATCCTTTTGGCCTAAGTGTTCCAATAGCTGCATCATTTCTGTTGCCGCGTAAACGAAAAGCTGCGCGACCATAACCGATTCGGCTTTTCCGCCCTCGATATCGCCTGAGCACTGGAAACTCTCGCCGGGATTATTGCTGAAGCAATTAAGGTTGAGGCAGTCATTCCAGTCGGCGTGCTGAATCAGCGGCAGGTTATGAGAGCCGCGAAGCTCCCAGACGTGCCTCATCGAAAGATGCAAATGGTCCATCATTGTCGTGTTTTTCTCGCTGCCGGGCACATCCTGATAGCCCGCCGGTGCGTCGAGAATAGTCCAGTCGCCTGTTTCCTTGATATATGCGGCTGTCGAGACAACCAGCCACAGCGGGTCATCACTGAAACCGGTGCCTACAGCCGTGTTGCCTTTTTTAGTCAGCGGCTGATACTGATGGTAGCAGGAGCCGTCCTGATTCTGTGTTGACGCCAGGTCGATAATTCGCTGGCGTGCCCGTTCGGGGACGATGTGAACGAAGCCGAGTATGTCCTGATTGGAATCGCGAAAGCCCAGCCCCCTGCTGACGCCCGTCTCGAATGAACTGGCAGAGCGCGAGAGGTTAAAAGTAACCATACACTGATACTGGTTCCAGATATTTGCCATACGCTCGACGTGCTCGTTATCGTTTTGTGGCACGGCCATCCTGGCCGTGCCTGCACGGGCTGGAAGCCCGTGCCACATCTTAACCTGATAACCCGACAGCGCATCCGCCCAGAAGTTTTTTAATCTCTTTAACTGGCTATCGACCTGAGCGGAGGTCTTAAAATTGGCGATTGTCTCGTAGAACCGCTTTTTGTTTATGACGCCGGTGGACGAGAACTTTTCCTCGTTAGGATTTTCAATGTAGGCGAGGACGAAATGCAGGCGTTTGGTTTGTCCCGGCTTCAGTGTCAATTTGACCTGGTGTGAGCCGACGGGCTGCCAACTGTGAGCAACGCTATTGGTCGCCTTTCTGTGTTTGACGACATCGGGGCAGCCATAGTCGTTCATTCGGCCTAAAAAGGCGTCCCTGCTGGTATCAAAACCGGCGATTTTCTCAGAACACCAGAAACCAACATAGTGATTCCGACGTTCGCGGTATTCGGTCTTGTGAAATATGGCGCTGCCTTCGATTTCCATTTCGGCAATGTTCCAGTTTCGCTGGAAGTTTGTCGCGTCGTCGAGGGCGTCGTAAAGGCAAAACTCGACGTAGCTGAACAGGTCAATTTCTTTGTTTTTCCTGCCTTCGTTTTTTACCGTTACAGACCATATTTCGGCGTTGGTATCGAACGGAACAAAATAAGTCGTCGAGACCCTGAGATTGTCGAGAGCGCCCTCGATGACAGAATACCCGAGGCCGTGCCTGCATTTGTAATCGTCGAGCTTGGTCCGAACGGGTTTGAAGCCCGGGTTCCACGTCTTTTTGCCGTCGCAGATGTAAATGTATCTGCCGGGGTTGTCCTTGGGTATTGCATTATAATGGTATCGCGTCAGCCGTCGCAGGCGGGCGTCGCGGTAAAAACTGTAACCCCCTGCCGTATTTGAGATTAAGCCCAAGTAGTCCTGGCAACCGAGGTAATTTATCCAGGGAATCGGCGTATCAGGCCGAGTTATGACAAACTCTCGTGCCTTATTATCAAAATAACCATATTTATCCGCCTTTCGTGTTGCGGATTGCTGTTTGTGCGGCATAACAAAAGCTCCTTAAAATAGGCATCAAAAGTAAGTTAATCTTTTAGCGTATAACACGGGAATCTTCAAGATATATTACATAAACCCTGCCAGAGAGCTTGAAGAAGCCAATGAAGCGATAAAGTCGCTGAAAATGAAAAGGGGGCTGAATCCGCCGCACTCTGCATAAAAACTATGCCAAACTGACCCTAAGTGTGCCAAACTGACCCAAAGTGAGACAGCTATGACAAAGTGTCTTAAATATTATTATTATATTAAAAACCTTACTTATAGTCACTTTTGGTCACTTGGGGTTACTTTGGGTTGATTTTGTGACGTGCCCGCCTTTTGGCGAGGTCTCGCCAAAGGCGGACAAAGCAGGTCAAGTGAGCATTTCAGCTAATTTTTCAGGATCGGTAACGGGCTGTTTGCAGGAGTAATTTTCGCAAATGTAGGCGGTCGCCTTGCCATCAAAAGGGGATTGATTTTTAATGAAGGGCATAAGCACCTCAATTGGCTTTCCGGCATCGCCCGATTGATGAAGCAATACAACAGCATTCGGCAAAAACCTGCTGCGAATGACATTTAACATTTCTTTTGTGTCGAGTGCTTCAGGATTGCCTGTTATTACAATTTCCTTGTTCGGGCCTAATTGAAAACTTATCGACGACAGCATCGATGAGCAGTATTGAGGATACTGCTTCAATTGCTGACTAAACGCTTCAAAAACCATCTCGCCTTGTTTTGTAAATTGCTCATTATTTGTTAACAATCCGAGCTTTAACAAAACAAAGGCAGCGATTGAATTAGCGGAAGGAATCACCTCGTCTGTGGCCGGCTTTGTCCGGCTTATCAATATTTCCGCATCTTTACCCGTAAGGAAGAATGCGCCATTTTCGGTATCGGTAAACAATTCGATTATCTGCTCAGCTAACCTTATTGCTTCATTCAGCCACTTTGCGTCGAATGTCGCCTCATAAAGGTCAAGAAGTCCCACCGCCAGGTAAGCATAATCATCGAGAAACGCCTTTTGTGATACTGAGCCGTTACGGTAGTATCGCATCAGGCGGCCATTTTTACGTAACTTGCTTAATATGAAATCTGCACAACGTTCAGCAGCCGATATATACTTTTGCTCATCAAGAACAGCGCCGCCGTATGCTAATGCTGAAATCATCAGGCCGTTCCACGCGGTGATTACCTTATCGTCCCTGCCGGGCCTGATACGTTTTTGTCTGGCCTGAAAAATCGCCTCTTTGGCGATTTTCTCCGGTGCGGTCGTTCCCTGAATATTGAGGATTGTTTTGCCTTCTTCAAAATTACCATCATGTGTAACGCCGTAATAGGCGTTAAATACTTCGGCTTGTTCCTTTCCTAAAACTGCCTCTATCTCATTCGTGTCCCAGACGTAAAACGCGCCTTCTTTGCCCTCACTGTCAGCGTCCTCAGCGGAATAAAATCCACCCTCGGGACTAATCATATCTCGCAGGACATAATCGAAAATCTCGCGTGCGGTTTGAGCATACGACTGGTTTTTCGTAATCTGGTATGCCTCGATATATACCCTGCTTAAAAGCGCCTGGTCGTAAAGCATTTTCTCGAAATGCGGCACAAGCCACTGCGCATCGGTTGAATATCTGTGAAAGCCGCCTCCGATATGGTCATAAATGCCGCCTTTAGCCATCGCGGTAAGCGTTTTTTCGACCATTTCCAGGGCATCTTTTTCTTTTATCCGATACCAGTATCGCAACAGAAACCCTAACGCCGTCGGCTGAGGAAACTTGGGGGCGTTCCCGAATCCGCCGTCGGCGGGATCAAATGACTCCCGAAAGTTATTGTAAGCATCGTCCAGAACTTGTTCTGAAGGTGTTTCTTTTGATACTGGTGCAATTCCTTCTTTCAGCAGGTCGCTGAGCCGGCCTGCCGAATCGAGCAGTTCCTGCCGCCTGTTTTTCCAGGCGTCGGCTATCGCAAGTAATACACGGTCAAATCCGGGACGTCCTAAGCCGCTGCGCGGGGGAAAATACGTCCCTCCGAAAAACGGCTTGCTTTCGGACGTTAAAAACACCGACAAAGGCCAGCCGCCTGAACCCGTCATCGCCATTACCGCGTTCATATATATCGCGTCGATGTCGGGCCTGCTTTCCCTGTCAACCTTTATGCTGACGAAATGCTCGTTGAGGAGCGCAGCTATTTGTTCGTTCTCGAAACTTTCCCGTTCCATCACGTGACACCAGTGGCACGTAGAGTAGCCGATTGAAAGAAAAATCGGTTTATCTTCCCTTTTTGCCTTCTCGAATGCCTCGTCCGACCACGGGAACCAGTCAACGGGATTATGCGCGTGCTGAAGCAGATAAGGGCTGTCTGTTTCAATCAGCTTATTTGTATGTTTTGGCTGGGCGTTCATACTTTTGCCTTTTTCAGTTTTAAGTTTTGAGTGTTGAGTTTTTAGTTGCTTTCAACTAAAAATTAAAAACTTAAAACTAAAAACTCTTAGAAGCCGCCTCAATTGCCTCGGGCAATGTAATTTTGCCTTCATACAAGGCCCTGCCGATAATCGCCCCGGCCGCTTCGATTGAAGCGAGGTTCCCGATATCTTCTACGGTCGTTACCCCTCCTGAGGCCACTACGCCAACAGGAACGCTGCGTATGAGGATTTTTGTTCTTTCGAGGTTGGGACCAGCCATCATCCCGTCTTTTGTAACGTCGGTATAAATTATAGCCGCTATAGCGAGCCGCGACGCCTCGCGGGCAAGGTCCAACAGCGACTTCGGGTGCTCGTCATACCAGCCGCCCGTTACAACGTGGGTGCCTTTTGCGTCGAGGCCAAGCGCCAGCCGATTGGGAAACTGCTTAGTCATATCCGCGAACCACTCGAAATCGTTGACCGCCTGCGTGCCGATTATTACCCGCTCTATGCCCGAGTCGAGCAATAACTTTATGTCCTTCTCGGTCCGTATTCCGCCCCCGACCTCGACTTTCAATTTTCCCAGTTTTGCTATGGCCGATATGGTCGGCGTATTCACGGGCCTTCCCACCTTTGCCCCGTCGAGGTCAACCACGTGAAGCCACTGCGCCCCCTGGGCGATGAATACCTCGGCCTGCTTGACGGGATTTTCCTGGTAATTTATCTGGCGGTGATAATCGCCCTGTATGAGGCGCACGCATTTGCCTCCCCGAAGGTCTATAGCCGGAATTATATACATATCTGTCGCCCTTTAAATCCCTGCAAGTAAGTAAAACGAGATTTTAGAAATATACGCCCGCGGTTGCAATGAATTTCAGGCGAAAATTCGGGGGAATGGGCTTTGTGCGGCTATTTTTTTATATCCCCGCCGCTGAGAGGGATTTCGTGTCGTCGTCAATTGCCACGCTTCGCGATTCTTTTATATTCGTCGCGAGGGGGAAAGTAAACGATGATTTTTCATTGAGAAGCGACTGGCCGAAATCGAGCATAGTATCGTTTCCGATTTGAGATATGCTTATGGGATTAAGAAACAAGTTGGCAATTTTGCCCTTGACTTTACTGACAAATCCATTTGGGTGCTCCGCCTTGTTGACGGACACTAATTTTACCTCCATTTTCGGCTTGGTCCCCGATTTTCGGAAAGTCAGTGACGCAATCTTAGCAATTTGCTCGTTGCATTTGTTCTCGTATGTAAAATGCCCGTCTTCTGGTCTAACGGAATAAAGACCTATGCTTACCGGGCTTTTGTGACCTCTGGTGTTGAAGTGAATAACTACCTCTGTAACCGTCTTTTCTGAGCCGCTTATAGTTCCAGTCACGTCAACTCGGCCGAAACCCTCGCCCTCAAATTTAATGTAATCAAGAATGTTTGTCATCGGCTCATCTTCGTCCTGCTCGGCAAGAAACATATCGATTACTTCCGAGGCGCTAAATGTCGTCTTGAAAAAGCCCTGCCCCAACATTTCAAATTCACAGCTTAAATTAAAGGTTTTTGAATCAACATTTTTCTCGTATGAAATAATTCGGGCAAGCTGCCTGTTGTCTGCGCTGATTTCCATTTCAACGAAGGTCGGCGAAATGAGCGGAACAAAATACATAAAAGCGGATGTGGGATTACTTTCGGGCGCCTCACTGTCGTAACCTAAAAAAACAGTCGGGCCATTGGCATCGCTGACTTCTCCCGCAATTTCGCTGCCGCTTTCGGCAGGCATTTTCGATTCAGAACCTGACCCGACGCCTGAAAATAAAATCAGGACGCATAATACCCCGCCCACAAATAAACTTCGCCATCTCCGGCACATCAATTTTTGCCCCGATCCTTCGGATGAGCAAATAAAGGTTCACCCCCTATACGAAACATATTAAAAAATTATATAATAATCTCGGCCTGTTTTCAAGAACATCTTGACCAAAATAATGAATTATCAATAATAAATAACGCCGGAGAGGTGTCGGAGCGGCTGATCGAGCCGGTTTCGAAAACCGGTGTGCCCCTTAGGGGTACCGCGGGTTCGAATCCCGCCCTCTCCGCTGCGTTTTTTTTGATATTTTGGGGGTGAACGACCTGCCATTGTCCTGTTTTTAGGTTTTGTCGCAGTGAACCCTTAGACCGTTCATTGCGGTCTGTGCCTGCCTGTCTTTCATTGTAAAGTACATATCCAGTATTGCACTGGTTGCATGCCTCATGGATTTGATTGTATTTTGAAACCATTAGTGCCGATAATATCAATAGGATTGCTTTAAAAGGATTATTCTATGAACTTGGCGCATAATTTGGTAGTGAAGCCGGGCAAAAAAATTAAATTAGCCGATTGGGATGCTGATTACACCGCGAATTTCAAAAGCAAAGAGCAATCACTCGCATTGCTTGAAAAAAATCTCGAAAAACTGGCAAAGTTGCAATACCTTCTTTACGCAGAAAACAAGCATGCAATCCTTGTAGTGCTTCAGGCAATGGACGCAGGCGGCAAGGACGGAACCATTCGAACGGTAATGAGGCCGATGAATCCCCAAAGTTGCAAAGTCACGTCGTTCAAGGGGCCTACCGAAGAAGAATTGGCACACGATTTTTTGTGGCGGATTCACCGTTTTGTGCCTCGCAAAGGGGAAATCTGCATATTCAACCGCTCACACTATGAAGATGTGCTGATTGTCCGGGTGCATAATCTTGTTCCGAGGTCCCTCTGGTCCGCGCGTTTCGAGCAGATTAACAATTTCGAGAAGATGCTGGTTGAAAACGATATTCACGTTGTCAAAATTTTTCTTCACATCAGCAAGGAGGAGCAGCGTAAGCGTCTCAAGGAGCGGCTGGATGACCCGACAAAACAATGGAAGGCGGACCCCGCTGATTTCGAGGAGAGAAAATACTGGGATGAATATACAAAGGCCTATGACGATGTCCTGAGGCGCTGCTCGACCGATTATGCCCCCTGGTATGTGATTCCCGCCAACAAGAAATGGTTTAGAAACTTGGCCGTATCCGAGATAATGGTTTCAGAACTTTCCCGTTTGAAAATGGAATTCCCAGAACGGAAATATGATATTTCAAAACTGCGAATCAAATAAATGCTAACGCAATCCTAATAAAAAAATAACATTGCACTAATCGAGATATTGGACAATAGGTTACGATATATAAGATTAGATGAAGACGAGATTTAAGACAAGCGGCGTTTCGGGGATGTCAATCGGAGGCCATAAATTGCTTTAATAAGGAAAGTGACAAACTTGGACCGTAAAAACGAATGTTAAGTTAGGCAATTTGTTGTCCGATATAAGCAGCTAATATCGAAGTGAAAATTCAGTAAAAGTTTAATAAAGGTCGAAACATTGAAAACAGCGATGTTAATCGAAGAGACGATGGAGTTGGGCAAACGCAATAGCTTTGACAAAGACCATGCCGTAGCGGTCTCGAAACTGTCTTTGCTTTTGTTTGACGAATTTCAAACCCTGCATCGGATGGGTAACAGTGAAAGAATCTGGCTTCGTATTGCCTCTCTGCTGCACGACGTCGGCAAAAGTGTCAGTGGGGCCTTCCACCATAAAGCATCCCGCGATATCATTGTAAAAAAAGCGGGTCTGCCCTTCAGGAAAAGTGTCCGTAAAATGATCGG
>CAYLXJ010000023.1:0-13296 GCA_964387385.1 uncultured Pirellulales bacterium | reverse complement strand
CCGCGGCAATCGTATCGCGATGATTTTTCAGGAGCCAATGACCTCGCTGAATCCCGTTTACACAGTCGGAGAGCAGATTGTCGAGGCGATACGCCTGCACCAGAAAAAAACGGAAGACGAGGCCTGGAAACTGACCGTCGAAATGCTCCAAAAGGTCCGCATACCCAATCCTGAACAGCGAATCACCGAATACCCGCACCAGATGTCGGGCGGAATGAGACAGCGGGTTATGATTGCTATGGCGATATCCTGCAGGCCCGCTTTGCTTATCGCCGACGAGCCGACAACCGCACTCGACGTTACGATTCAGGCGCAAATTCTCGATTTGCTTGATGATTTGCAGAAACAAAACCAGATGAGCATCCTCCTGATTACCCACGACCTCGGCATCGTCGAGGAACGTTCCGATTACGTAGCTGTAATGTATGCCTCTAAAATCGCAGAGATTGCCGATTGCCGCTCGCTTTTTGAACAGCCCCTGCACCCTTATACACAGTGTCTTCTCAAGTCCCTCCCCCGGCTTGGTTATACAGGCAAACGTCTTTATACGATTTCCGGAGTTGTTCCCGACCCGTTGCATTTCCCTGCGGGCTGCAAATTTCACCCTCGCTGTCCGGTGGGCTGCAACGACAAAAGATGCCAGACAATCGAACCCGAATTGCGTGAGGTAATGCCGGGCAGGGGGGTAGCGTGCTGGTATGCCCCCGGATATGAAAGGCCCGATGACCCTAAATTATGAATCAGGAAACCAATAATTTGCTGCTGAAGGTTGATGACCTCAAGACCTATTTTCCTATAAGGAAGGGTTTGCTTCGCCGGACTGTGGGGCATATAAAAGCAGTCGATGGCGTATCATTTTCAATCAAGAGGGCGGCGACTTTCGGGCTTGTCGGCGAAAGCGGCTGCGGCAAGACCACTGTTGCCCGTTCAATCCTGCGACTCATCCCCGTTACGTCTGGCGAGGTTATTTTTGAGAATACCGACGTTCTCGCCGCAAAAAGGCAGCAGCTTATCAATCTTCGCAGTAATATCAGCTTGATTTTTCAGGACCCCTTCGGCTCGCTTAATCCGCGAATGACCGTGGGGAACATCGTTGGTGAGCCGCTGAAGGTCCATAAAAAAATAACAGGTGCAGCTCTTGCCGAACAGGTTTGTTTGATACTATCGAAAGTGGGGCTTTCCGCGGATGCATTTAACCGTTACCCGCACGAGTTTTCAGGAGGGCAGCGTCAGCGTATCGGTATCGCAAGGGCGCTTGCTTTGCAGCCGAAATTAGTTGTCTGCGATGAACCCGTTAGCGCGCTGGATGTCTCAATCCAGTCGCAAATCCTTAATCTGCTAAAGGATTTACAGGACGAGTTTTCCCTTACATACCTGTTTATCGCTCACGATTTGGCTGTTGTGCAGTTTTCCTGTGACGAGGTGGCCGTGATGTATATGGGCAGGATTGTCGAGCAGGCCCCTGTGACGCAGCTTTATGAGAATCCCCTCCACCCCTACACAATTGTTCTTATGTCTGCCATACCCCGGCTTAAGGCCCCTCAGCGTGCTTTTATAAAACCGTCCGGCGGGGAAGTGCCCGGCATCGTTACCTTGCGTTCCGGTTGCCCCTTTAATCCTCGTTGCCCATTCGCCGATGGCCGATGCCTTATCGAAAACCCGCCACTGAGATCTGTTCCGGGCAGCCCCGAACACCTGCTTTCCTGTTGGAAAGGGCAAAAATTTTAATTGTTTTCGATTGAGGGTTGATAATTTTACCGAAATAAGGGAAAATTCAATACGATTGTGAACACTGGATTTATTGATAAGTATTAGGATAGCTATGAGCGGAGAAAATATCGGCCAAATCACAACCGAAGGCGACGCGACGGTGATTACCTTCAGAAAAAGCTCTATAAGCAGTGTCGAGGATATTGCCACAGCGGCCGAGAATATCGCCTCGTTTATTGACGCTAATCGTCCCAAAAGGGTCATTTTTGACTTCAAGGGCGTGAAATTTTTCTCGTCGCAGGTCCTCGGCCTGCTTCTCGAAACGCGTGCTCGCCTTGCCTCATACGGCGGCCAGGTCTTCATTAGCTCGATAAATCCACAGTTGCAAAGGGTCTTCAAAATAACGAACCTCGACCAGGTGTTCAGGTTCTTTCCTGATACCCAAAACGCTCTCGATATGTTGCGTTGCGGTTAAACGACCATTTTTGAAGGAGATAAAACTATGTATGTGACTACCCAGTTTTCAGTGTTTATGGTCAACAAGCCCGGGGTCCTGGCTCACATCCTCGGTGAATTCGCGGAAGCCAAAGTCAATATTACAGCAATGACGGTAATGGACTCCGTCGAGCACGGTGTCCTGCGGGTTGTTTTTGACGAATCCCAGAAGGCCGAGGAAATCCTCGCAAAAGAGGGCATGCCCTATAACAAGACAGATGTCCTGTGCGTAATCCTCGACAACAGGTCGGGCGCTCTGGCGGGCGTCGCCGAGCGGCTTGCCGCCAACCATATCAACATATCATACGCCTACTGCACCGCAGGCGCAAAAGGCGGTAAGACCACAGGCATCCTCAAGGTCGCGGACGTCAAAAAGGCGATAAAAATACTGCAGGAAAACGTCAAGCGCCTGCCCAAGAGCCAGCCGCAGCTTAGACGCCCACAGGCGTCCGGCAGAATGTAACTTGTCGCTAAAACATTTGACACGCGAGAGTTTGGTCTGTATATTTATTCATTCTTCGGGGCCGTAGCTCAATTGGCTAGAGCATCGGACTGTCGATCCGAAGGTTGAGGGTTCGAGCCCCTTCGGCCTCGTTGTTAAACTATTCTATTTGTCAATTTCTCTTGTTTCCTGCTAAAATATATCACTCGCATAGCACATAAATGAACCAATAAGATGGTTAAGGAGTTTTTTATGAGTTTTCAGCAAAAGCGAAAGATGATATGGTTTGTTTGCCTGTGCCTTTTTAGTTTCTCTTCTGTATGCTTTGGCCTCGGCCAGAAGAAATATGTGGAGACCGACGTCAATGGTTATGGTTTTATCCTTGCTTGTAAAGGGAGCGCTGCAGCTCTCTGCGTCGATTCAAATGACTGGCCCGGCGTAATTCGGGCGGTTAATGACCTTGCAGCAGATATCAATCGTGTTACGGGACAGTTGCCTGACATCGTACACCCTGAGAATGTGCTTAAAAAAACTGTTGTTATCGGTACGATTGGCAAGAGCCGGTTTATTGATGAGCTGATTAGAAAAGGAGCAATCAACGAAAAACAAGTTACGGGCAAATGGGAATCATTTATTATCGAGGTTATACCCGATAACCTGCTTGTTATCGCGGGTAGCGACAAGAGGGGGACGATTTACGGCATCTACGACCTGTCGGAGCAAATCGGCGTATCGCCGTGGTACTGGTGGGCGGATGTGCCGGTCGAGCATAAGGATACGCTTTTCGTAAAAGCGGGAACATACGTTCAGGGGCCGCCTGCGGTCAAGTATCGCGGCATATTCCTTAATGACGAGGGCTGGGCGCTAAGCCCGTGGGTAAAGGAAAAATTCAGCAACTATAACAGCAAGTTTTACACGAAAGTTTTCGAGCTATTGCTTCGGCTCAAGGCCAACTACTTGTGGCCTGCGATGTGGAACAACGCGTTTAATGAGGACGACCCCAATAATCCTCGCTTCGCTGATGAGTATGGTGTCGTGATGGGCACTTCTCATCAGGAGCCGATGATTCGGGCGCAAAAGGAATGGGACAGGCGTTACAAAAAAAGATGGAATTATTATACGGACGCAAACACGCTGCGGGACTTCTGGCGGGAGGGCATAAGGCGAAATAAAAATTATGAAAGCATACTAACCATCGGCCTGCGCGGCGCGGATGATACGCCGATGATTCCAAACGCGACCGTGGCGCAAAGTATGGCTTTATTAGAAGAAATCGTTGCGGCCCAGCGGAAAATGATAGCCGAGGAGATTAATCCCGACCCGACAAAAGTGCCGCAGCTTTGGTGCTTATACAAGGAGGTGCTGGAATACTACAATCAGGGGATGCGCGTTCCTGACGATGTTACGCTCTTGTGGCCTGATGACAACTGGGGCAACATTCGCCGGCTGCCGACTGAGGAAGAGCGGAAAAGAAGCGGGGGGGCGGGCGTGTATTATCATTTCGATTATCACGGAGGCCCTCGTTCTTACGAATGGCTCAACACGATTCAAACCGCGAAGATATGGGAGCAGATGAACCTCGCCTTAAATTACGACGCGACAAGAATCTGGATTGTCAATGTGGGCGATTTGAAACCGATGGAGTTCCCTATCGAGTTTTTTATGGCCTTTGCATGGGACCCGCAAAGATGGCCTAAGGAGAAAATAAACGAATTTACGAGGTTATGGGCAGAGCGCGAATTTGGACCGAAGTATGCCGCGGAAATCGCAGATATTGTTTCGAAATACACGAAATATAATGCCAGAAGAAAACCTGAACTTCTCGACCCGATGACGTATTCGCTTGTTAATTACAATGAGGCAGACACTGTATCAGCCGATTTTAATGCGATTGCGGCAAAGGCGGAAAAGATTTACAGCCGGTTGCCCGATAACGCCAAAGACGCCTTTTATCAGCTTGTCTTATACCCCGCAAAGGCCTGCGCTATTGTCAACGACCTTTATATTACCGTCGGCAAAAACCGCATATACGCCTCACAGAAGCGTGCCGTGACAAAAGACCTTGCCGCCAGAGCTAAGGAACTGTTTAAGGCCGATGCTGAGATGTCGAGATATTACAACGAGAAAATGGCTGGGGGCAAATGGAACCATATGATGGATACTGCCCACATCGGCTACACGTCGTGGAATCCGCCTGGGAAAAATATTATGCCCAAGGTCGAAGAAATAGACGTTCCCGCCGAGGCGGCTTTAGGCGTTGCGATTGAGGGATTCAAATCGAGCCGGCCTGGTTCGTCGGATGAACCGATACTTGCGATGTTCAGCCCCTTTGGCCAGAAACAAAGGTATATCGACGTTTTTAACCGGGGCCAGACGCCTTTTGAGTTTTCAGCAAAGCCCAGTGCCGACTGGATAGTATTAAGCGAATCGAAAGGAAAAATCGAGAAGGAAAAACGTGTCTTGGTCAGTATCGCCTGGGAAAAAGCTCCCGCAGGTGATGCGAACGGCCTTGTGAAAATCACAGGCGCAGGGGCCGAGGTAAACATTAAAATTAGCTCGTTTAATCCGGCTGAACCGAAAAAGGACTTATTAAAGGGTTTTGTCGAGGCGGACGGTTACGTATCGATTGAGGCGGAGCATTACACAAATAAAATTGACACCGCTTCTACCCGGTGGGAGAAAATTGAGGATTACGGCCGGACGCTGTCCTCGATGACTATTTTCCCCGTTACTGCAAAAAGCGTTGCGCCGCCTAATGACTCACCTTGCCTTGAATATAAGATGTATCTTTTCAACGCAGGAGAAGTAGAGGTTGAGGCGATTTTAGCTCCCTCTCTTAATTTTGTTCCCGGCAGGGGGCTTCGCTGCGCAGTGTCATTTGACGAGCAGCAGCCGCAAATCATTGAAATCGTGCCGCAGAAATACGCCGCGGGTGATGGTAACAAGGACTGGGAAAATTCAGTCAAGGACAGCGCCCGCAAGGTCAAGACAAAACATACATTGGCAGGACCCGGTTATCACACGCTGAAGTTCTGGATGGTTGACCCGGGCGTTGTTCTGCAAAAAATTATCTTGGACACAGGCGGACTCAAGTCGAGCTATTTAGGCCCGCCGGAAAGTTATCGAGCGTTATCGCCCTGCAAAACGGATTAGAAAGGTGAAATACTGATGAAAAAGCTGATGTATCTGATTATTTGTTTTTTGGCCGGATGTAGCGTATCGAATAAAACGCAGACGTTTGCTGAGCAGACAGAAAAACAGGATTCACTCATCCTTTGGTATAACAAGCCGGCGGTCCAGTGGGTTGAGGCGCTGCCCGTCGGCAACGGCCGGCTCGGAGCAATGGTTTTCGGCGGTATTGAAAAAGAGCGTATCCAGCTTAATGAGGACACGCTTTTGGCAGGGGGGCCATACGACCCGACGAATCCCAATGCGCTTGCCGCATTGCCCGAAGCCCGCCGGCTGATTTTCGCCGGCCAATACGCTGAGGCCAATAAGCTGATCGGCGCTAAAATGATGGCCAGGCCGTTGAGACAGATGCAGTACCAGACGGTCGGCGACCTGCTTCTTGATTTTCCGAATACCGCGGGGGCAGCCGATTACAAGCGTCAACTTGACCTTGATACGGCCATAACCAGTGTCAGCTTTACCGCGGGCGATGTAAATTTTACCCGCGAGGTGTTCGCCAGCCCCGTTGACCAGGTCATCATCGTCCGCCTCACTGCTGACAAACCAGGGCAAATCTCGTTTTCCACGTCGATGAGAACGCCCCAGAAAGCGACTGTAAAAGCTGAATCGCCGGATACCCTTGTTATGCAGGGCGTCAACGGCTCATCGGAAGGTATCAAAGGGGCCCTAAAGTTTGAGGCAAGGGTAAAGGTTTTGGCTCAGGGAGGTAAAATCGCCGAGGACCAGAATCGCCTTACTGTTACAAGTGCTGATTCGGCGACATTGTTTATCGCCGCCGCTACAAACTACAAGAGTTTCAAGGACATTAACGGCAAGCCGGATGAGATTACAACAGGACAAATCGCCGGGGCAATTAAAAAATCGTTTGAGACGCTTCGTAATGACCATATTGCTGAGCATAGGCGCCTGTTTCGACGCGTCAAATTAGACCTCGGCACAAGTGAAGCGGCCAAGTTTCCCACCGACGAGCGTATTAAAACCTTTGCAAAGACCAATGACCCGCAGCTTGCGGTGCTTTATTTTCAGTTCGGCCGATACCTTCTTATTTCCTGCTCCCGCCCGGGCACTCAGCCGGCAAACCTGCAGGGGCTTTGGAACGAAAGTATGACGCCGCCCTGGGGCTGCAAATATACGATTAATATAAATACCGAGATGAACTACTGGCCCGCGGAGCCGACAAATCTTTCGGAATGCGTCGAGCCGCTTGTGGCGATGATAATGGACCTCACTGAAACGGGTGCTCATACCGCAAAAGTTCACTGGGGAGCTGACGGCTGGGTCGCCCATCATAATACGGACCTTTGGCGGGCGACGGCCCCTGTCGATGGGCCGTTGTGGGGCTTCTGGCCTACAGGGGGAGCGTGGCTTTGTCAGCACTTGTGGGAGCATTACGAATATACCTGGGACAAGAAATTTATAGCGAGTGTATATCCCGCTATGAAGGGTTCGGCACGGTTTTTCCTCGATACACTCGTAGAGGAGCCGAATCATCAGTGGCTAGTTACCTGCCCCTCGCTGTCGCCCGAAAACCAGCACCCGTTTGGCGCGGCTGTTTGTGCAGGCCCGACTATGGATATGCAGATTATACGAGACCTTTTCGGCAACTGCATAAGCGCCTCTGAAATTCTGGGCGTTGACAAAGATTTCAGAAAACAGTTAGCCGACGCACGCAAGCGACTCGCGCCGCATCAAATCGGCAAGGCAGGACAGCTTCAGGAATGGCTTGACGACTGGGATATGCAGGCGCCGGAGATTCATCACCGCCACGTCTCGCATCTTTACGGACTGTATCCGAGCGACCAGATATCGGTTCATAAGACGCCTGAGCTTGCGGCAGCAGCTCGCAAATCGCTTGAAATTCGGGGAGACGAGGCAACCGGCTGGGGCACGGCCTGGCGTCTGAATCTTTGGGCACGTCTGCACGACGCCGAACACGCACTTAAGATTTTACGAATGTTGATAACTCCCCAGAGGACTTACCCGAATATGTTCGATGCGCATCCGCCTTTCCAGATAGACGGCAATTTCGGCGGCACAGCAGGTATCGCTGAAATGCTTATGCAATGCTGCAACGGTGAAATCGAATTGCTTCCCGCTTTGCCCAAGGTCTGGCCGGATGGCTCAGTAGCGGGCTTATGCGCAAAAGGGGGCTTTGAAGTTGATATTGCTTGGAAGGGGGGTTTGTTAAATAATGCGGCCATAACCTCAAAATGCGGCAATACGGTCCGCATACGCACATCGACTCCTGTTAATGTAACGTCAAAAGGCCGGCCTGTTAAAGTGTCTCGACCGGAGCCAAACGTTGTGGAATTTCAAACAAAGACAAGCCAAACATATTCATTTTCAAGGGCCTCTTAATGAAACATATGTATCTCGAATCGTTAGTCACAATAAGTGTTTGTATAGTAATCGGTCTTGTGCTGGTTATGATTTTCACATCCTGTAGAAGCGCCTCTGTCTCCAAAACCGGTGTCAACAAAAGGGACGATAACAACCAAGGTGCATTTGCAACCGGCTGGTATCGCAATCTATTTGTTGAAGCTGGACATTCTCCGGAGGAGGTGACGAAGAAAGTCCATGTTGCCTACGAGCAACTTTTCCACGGCGACCAGAGCAGGCAGGCGATTTATTTTCCCGCCGGCTCAAACGCAAACGGCCCGATGGCTTATATCCTCGATATCTTTCATAACGATGTCCGCTCAGAAGGGATGTCTTATGGAATGATGATTGCGGTGCAATTAGATAAAAAGCCGGAGTTTGACGCTCTGTGGAATTGGGCGAAGACGTATATGTATCACGATTCACCCAACCATCCCGCGTATGGTTATTTCTCGTGGCAAATGAAAACAGACGGCACGCCGATTGACGAGATGCCTGCGCCGGACGGCGAGGAATATTTCGCAACGTCGCTTTATTTTGCATCGGGGCGATGGGGCAATGGAAAAGGCATTTATAATTATCGTGCGGAAGCCGACCGGCTTGTCAATGATATGAAAAATCGTCAGCTTATCACAGGCGATACGGTTAAAGGACCAATAACCGCCGGCAATATATTTGATGCCGAGAATAAAATGGTTCGTTTCTCTCCGGTAATCGAAATCAGTAAACACACCGACCCTTCGTATCATTTGCCCGCGTTTTATGAATTGTGGGCGTTATGGGGGCCGGAACAAGACAGGGACTTCTGGAAGCAGGCCGCCGCCGCAAGCCGGGACTTTTTTGTTAAAACGACTCATCCCGTTACGGGTCTTTCCCCGGAATACGCCAATTTCGACGGCTCGCCCTGGGATAAGGCTCAGGACGGTTACTCAGTTAATTTTCACGCAGATGCATGGCGGACCGCAATGAACTGGGCTATGGACTGGGCGTGGTGGGAAAAAGACATCCGTCAAAGACAGTTAAGCGACCGCATACAGGCGTTTTTCGAATCCAAAAATGTTACTCATTACCAAAGCGAGTTCACGCTCGACGGCAAACCTCTGGGCGGCAGGCATCAGGCCGGACTTGTCGCGACAAATGCTGTCGCCGGGCTGGCGACAACTCATCCGAGGGCAAAACTGTTTACGGAGGACTTCTGGAAGACGCCCGTTCCGGCGGGGCGGCTGCGTTATTATGACGGAACACTGTATATGCTGGCGATGCTTCATTGCAGCGGCCAGTTCCGTATATGGCCTCCGCAATAAGCGGCGTAACGTTTACTTCATTAAGTCAGTTACATATTGCTTCAATTGCCCGGATTCAACTTTTGAGGTTCCCGTTCGTTTTTGGGCATCTTTGATGAACTGTATAACTAAATGCGTCCACACTGCGCCAGGCCTGGGATAGGCGGCGACGATATAATGGGGACCAGGTTTTGATTCGCCCTCTTCTTTTTCAAATTCAGCCCTGAGGTTATCAGGCGTTATAAGCGAATTGGCATACTGGAAAACTACCTTGTTCATTGCCTTGTAAACTTCCTTACTTTCCTTGACCAAGCCGTAGTAGTCGAGAAGCTGTGCAAAAACATAGTTTGAAGTCGTGTAAACGTCCTGCCCCTGTTCAGATTCGACTTTTCCGCCGTCTTTAGTCCGGCACATAGCCCAGCCCATTGCGGTCTTGTTATTGATGTAAATCGTTTTGAGGATTTGTTTTGCTCTATCAGCCGGTATAAACGATTCTTCACCTATTGCAATTAAATACCATAGGGCGTCAAGCTGATTTGTCCAGACGTCGGTATTTTTCTTGCCGGTAACGGGGTCGTAGCAGGTTAAGTAGTATTGCAGGCGTTTGCCTTTCTTGTTTTTCACATCGGCCCATAGTTTCTCGAAACTGGCGAAGGCCTTTTTGAAATGCTCCTCGTAATTCTTTTTTGCCTGCTCATCTTTCATAATTTCGGCCATACGAATCATCGCCTGACAGCCGGCCAGAAAAGTTGTGGCATCGTAGGCGTCCGCCCCGAAAAGGACCAGATTATCGAAGGTATTTTTTACCTCTTCGGGATTGCCTTCGGGGATACCGTCTTTGTCAATGTCATGCTTCATCGAATGTTCAAACCCGAATTTCAGCGTCTCCCAGTTTTTCTTAAGGAAATCGATGTCCTCCATAAACTTTACGTTGCGCAACACTCTCATAACAAGCTTTGGAAAAAGGTCAACCCAGTAGTTAATGTTATACCAGGCGTAATCGTTTGTATTGCGCAGGGCATGTCCTTTAGGCATAGCCCCTACATCGTGCGCTACGCTGCCTTTGACCTTGGCGGCATCTCTTATCTGCGTCAGCGACACCCCCTCATATTCTTCCGGATGGTCCCTGAAATGCTTTCTGGCTTCGATAAAGGAGGCGTGATAGTGATAAAACTTGGGCGTCGGGTCCTCATCGAGAATCGAGTCAATGAACCTCTGGCAAAGCTCCTTTTCTATATCGGGGAACAGTATCAATAGCACCATCGAATACCAGTCCACATCCGACGGGTCGATATAAGCGTAATCGAAACATTCGAGAAACCTTGCAGTATCATTGCCTTTTTCGTCTTCAATCCAGACGGCGGCGTTCGATAACGGGAAGCTGAATTCGTTAAGAATCAGTCGAGTCAGCCGCAATGCCCCTTCCTTATCGCCTTTATATGAGGGGCTATTTTGTATTTGTTCGTATATTCTGCTCTGTATTGTCTCAGTTCGCTTAAGCCATTCGGGATAATTATCGAACGCAAGTTTAGCCATATCGACGGCTCGTGTTTCTTTATTATTAAAATGTCTGACGTATTTGCGTTCAAAGGTCTTACCGTCAATGTATCGCTGCAGCGGAAAGTCCAAAGCGATTGCAAATGGTATTGTTTTTGTTGCCTTGGGCTTTAACGTGAAGGTAAAGCTGATGGCTGCACCATAATCCTGATGGAGAATCGGCCCCCTCTTCTCGTAAAAACTTCCGTCGTCATTTAATAACAAATCCTGTTTCAGCCGGTTAAGACAAAATGAGGGATGCGTATCAATTTTAACATCCGCCATTTCAGGAACAGCGATAACCATTCTGTCTTCGCACTCAGAACTTGCCATTATCACGCCTCTTAAGCCGTTGGAGCTGAAATCCTTATGGATGTGGCCCTTGACTGGCGTTGCGCATATATAAACCGTATCCTGGTCGGTCGGCTTCAATTCCTTTTCCTGCAGATTAACAAGCGACGGTCTCGGTATAACCAGTGTAATTCCTTGCTCATTTTTAGAGGTATTTGTAACGGCAAACTCCTCAATGCCTATGGGCATTAGTGTCTGATTGTTCCCTGATAAAAATGGGCTAATAAATCTTCTCGTTACAATTGCCTTGTCCAATTTGTAAGAAATTTGTGCCGAAGGCGTGGCTAAGGAAAGTGTGATTTGCTTTTCGGGTATCGCGGGATGATAATAGTTTTTCAATGCGGGAACATCGTCAGGGCCTTCGGCTGCCGTGGGATTTTTTGCCGTGAGCATAACGGGTTTTACGCAGCCTACGGCAATAAAAGGCGCCGAGGCGAATTGAATCGCGTTTTGATACAACAGAATCAATCGGCCGGCGTTATTCAGCCGGTTATATAAACCATCGGGAGATATGCCTATTGAGCAGGTAGGAGCGCCCTGCAGGAAAATAGTATGAGGGAATTGCAGCGTTTTTGACATCCCCTGAAAATGGACCGTCATTTTGTTTTTGACGTAAATATCCGAAATCTGCTTTCCTGCGATTGTAAAAACTTTATCCGCCGTCAGTTTGGCGGAGTCGCTTATATTCAATCCGCTGCTTTTTGGCATAAAACATCTCCTCTGTTTGAAAACAGTTATTTTAAGCAAAGCCCCGTTACGCCTTTGTATGCGTTACTAACAATATGATAAGCCCAGAGCGGGCTGCTTTTTCGGCGGGGCCTTTACCGGGGCTTCCTTCTGCTCGCCGAGCTTTATGGGCAGCTTTGTCTTGGGACACTGCTTAATCTTGCCGAACATCAGTTCAACCGCGGCCTTTATCGAATCAGGCGTGCCGCTGAAATTGCATATTACGGCGTCGGCCTCGCTTGTCGTGCCTTCCACGTATGGGAAGTTGGTAACGACAACTACCTTCTTTCCTGCCTCTTTGAGCTTCTTGACAAGTAACCGATTATTGCCCGTCTTGACAATTCTGGCGTAATAATTTGTCATAACAACGATGTCAACCTGCTTTGCCAGTTCGAGGCACTCCGCAAGCTCGTCTTCATTTGCCGCGAAATCGGTATCGACCAGAATCAGGTTCTGATTATGCTCCACCATATCCTCGCAGAACATATGCTGGTGCATATATGGGTCTTTGCCGCAGAATTCGTATGGGATACGCTGCTCGATGACCATCATCTTCTCTTTAGGGTTCAAAGGCAGCATTTGCTTATCATCTCGCATCACCATTAAGGCCTTCTTTGAAACATCCCAGCAGAAATCGACGACGGGTTTGCTCAGTGCGTATTTCTGGGCCTTGTCCGGGTCTTTTTTGCCAGCGGTGTGGAACAGTCCCTGGTCGTATTTCATTCTCAAAAGATGCGTTACCGCCTCATTGAGGCGTTTTTCTGAAACGAAGCCGGCTTCTACCGCCTGTTTGATTCCAAAGAAGCACTGCGATCTTGACTCGTCGTCTGCCTTGAGCAGTATCGTGTCGCAGCCGGCCCTGATAGCCATCGCGCAGGCCTGCGGAAGCGGCCATTGTTTCAGAATAGCCGCCATACCGATTGCATCTGAAACAATCACGCCGTCGAAGCCCAGCTCTTCTCTCAATAGGCCTGTAAGCAGTTTTTCCGATATCGTTGTCGGGTATTTATCATCGAAGGCCGGATAAACCGAATGGCCCGTCATAATTGCCTTTACGCCCGCCGCGATTGCCGCCTTGAAGGGAACCAGCTCGACTTCGTGCATTCTTTTTTTGTCGGCCCTTATCACGTCGAGCACGTCGTGCGCGTCGGTTCCTGAGTCGCCTCTGCCGGGGAAATGCTTCGC
>CAYLXJ010000022.1:0-13326 GCA_964387385.1 uncultured Pirellulales bacterium | reverse complement strand
CTTTCAAATAAAAAAAATCGTGTAGGTTTGAACGGTAAAAATTTATGAAAAGAGAGATAGAAAAGATCTATTCGCCAGCCGGTTCGGAAAGCAAATGGTATGAATACTGGATGCAACAGGGGTATTTTAATTCAACTCCTGATGAGCGTGATCCATATACTATTGTCATACCGCCTCCCAACGTAACGGCCCCGCTGCACTTAGGCCACGCGCTCAATAACACATTACAGGATATTCTCATTCGCTATCACAGGATGAGGGGTTTCAATACGCTCTGGATGCCGGGGACCGACCACGCAGGAATAGCTACGCAGACGGTAGTTGAGAAAAGAATTCTGGCTGAGGAGGGCAAAAGACGCACCGATTTCAAGCGCGAGGAATTTGTCGGGCGCGTGCAGGCGTGGAAGGATGAATATGAGCGGAGAATCATCGACCAGTTGAAGGCAATGGGCTGCTCCTGCGACTGGCAGCGCACGCGGTTTACGATGGACGAGGTCTGCGCGCGGGCGGTCAGGGCGGCCTTTTTCAAGCTTTTCAAAGACGGCCTGATTTACCGCGGCAAGCGGTTAGTCAACTGGGACCCCGCGACTCAGACGGTTCTGGCTGATGACGAGGTCGAGCACGAGACGGTTCAAGGATTTTTCTGGTATCTTAAATACCCTCTCGAAGAACCTTTTGTGGCGGATGGTAAGAGGATTGAGTTTGTTACTGTTGCGACTACGCGGCCTGAGACGATGTTAGGCGATACGGCGGTTGCGATGAACCCGGCTGACCCACGGGCTAAATACCTTGTGGGTAAAAAGGTTCGCCTGCCGATTGTGGGAAGGATTATCCCTATTATTGCCGATGAGCACGTCGTCTTGCCCAATCCGAATAGTGAAGACGAAAAGGCGAAATTCTCGACGGGCTTTTTGAAAGTAACGCCCGCACACGACCCGGATGACTGGGCGATTGGGCAGCGGCATAATCTGGCGGTGATAAACGTGATGGCGCCTGACGGCTCGATTAGCGATAAATACGACTGGAAGGACTGGGAGCAAATTAAAAATCCCGATGTTGAAAACCTTATCGGAATGGACCGATTCGAGGCCAGAGAAGCAATCGTCGAGTGGTTCAGGGAAGAGGGACTTTTGGAGGAGGTAAGGCCTTACAGCCACGAGGTAGGGCACAGCTACCGGAGCCACGTCCCCATTGAGCCGTATTTGTCGGACCAGTGGTATATCGCGGTGAAGAAACCGATACCGTCGCTCGTGGAAGGTGGCACGGGCTTCCAGCCCGTGGGTGACCAAATAAACAAAATAGAAGGCGCATATCTGCCTCACTGGACTAAGGCCGGAGCAATATACTCTGTAACATTCCGTTTGGCGGATTCCTTACCTGCCGGTGTACTTGAACAGTGGAAAAATGAACGAGATAAAATTGTTCAAAATGCTAAATCACAGGGTCGTGAATTAACTCCACACGAGGAACAAGAAATTGCTCATCTTCATAGTGAAAAGGTTGAATCATATCTCGACGCCGGGCATGGACAGTGTTATTTACGTGAACCGAAAATTGCTGAAATTACTGCTAACGCTCTTAAGCATTTTGATGGTCAGCGTTATGACTTGATCGCCTGGGCTATTATGCCTAATCATGTTCATGTGATGCTCAAACCAAACGAAGGATTTGATTTGCCTGGTATTTTGCATTCTTGGAAGTCATACACCGCAAACAAAGCCAATGAGATATTGGGATGCACAGGTGCTTTTTGGCAAACCGAGTATTATGACCATTTGATACGTGACGACAAAGATTTTACTAATCAGATAAATTATATTGATTCTAATCCTGCCAGAGCATTGCTTGAGGATTGGCCCTGGAAAGAAATTAAATATTCTTTTGTTTGGGAAATCTTAAGAACCGATGTTGACAAAGACACGGCCAAGATGGCCGTGCCACAAGAACTTATAGAAGGCACTGATGTGCCGTTAAACTCATTAGCGGGTTTGGCGCTGAAGCCGTTATTGGATGGACGATTGAGATTTATTCCGGAGCGTTACGCGAAGACATATCAGACGTGGCTTGAGAACCTTCGCGACTGGCCCATAAGCAGACAACTCTGGTGGGGGCACCAGATACCGGTTTGGAAGGTCTTGCTCGATAATGACCCATTTGATGAATCTGAAAAAATCCAAAACGCTCCTTTACAAGACAATCTAAGATTGCAGTTTGAAGGCAGATTAAATAAAGTTGCAACAAATGCAGGATTAAAGGAAGAGAGTTTTTGCTGCCTAAATGCTAGAGTTTTTAATGAAGTTTATGTATGTCCTCTTACCAGCCAAGCCAATGATTTACTGAAATCCTTTAAGGAATTTGTAGAAAGTTTGGAATGTAATGAAGCTAAGCCGGGCCAAGAAACGCCTCTTATACAAAGTATGCCCAATGTAGATTACGATTTGCAGTCTAAGCTGGCTCATATGGTTCATAGCTTAGAACAGGACCCTGATGTTCTCGATACGTGGTTTAGTTCGGCGTTGTGGCCTTTTAGCACGCTGGGATGGACAGGAGATAAGAAGGTAGATGACAAGAACGAAATGCTGAAGACGTTCTATCCGGGGGACGTTCTTTGCACGGCGCGTGAAATAATTACGCTGTGGGTATCGAGGATGGTGATGCTCGGGCAGTATTGCGTCGGCGATATACCTTTCAAAGACGTGTATATTCACGCGATGATACAGGATGGCGAAGGGCGCAAGATGAGCAAGAGCTTGGGCAACGGCATCGACCCGCTTGTCGCCATTAACAGCCACGGCGCAGACGCGATGCGGTTTACGCTTGCAAGTATGACGACCGACACACAGGATATTCGTATGCCGGTCGAGCAAATGACGCTGCCCGACGGGCGGGTCGAGAACACCTCGCCGAAGTTAGACGTGGGGCGGAATTTCTGCAATAAACTCTGGAACGCGTCGCGGTTTGCGATGATGAACTTAGAAGGCGTCGAGCCCGACGAATTCGACAAAACGGAGATGACGATTACCGACAAATGGCTATTGTCGCGGCTTGCAAGAACTATCGCAGAAGTTACAAAGGGGCTTGATGAGTTCAAGTATAACGAGCCGTTGAACGCGATTTACAAATTCTTCTGGAATGATTTCTGCGACTGGTATCTCGAGTGGGCCAAGCCGAGGATGAGCGATGATGCACAGAAGCCGATTGCGCAGAACGTTCTTGCGTTTGCTCTTGACCAGGTATTGCGGCTGCTGCATCCGTTTGTGCCGTTTATAACCGAAGGGATATTCCAGAAATTAAACGAAATCGCGCCGAAGCGGGGTCTCAAGGGGATAGCAGAATTAAAAGGCGCAAAGGCGCTGGTTGCAGCCGAGTGGCCTGCGGGGATTGATTCGCTTGTGGATGACACGGCGGAGCAGCGGATTGACGAGATTCAGACGGTAATCCGTTCGATACGCGACATAAGGAGCAAGTATAACAAGGCGCCTTCTGAAAAACTTGTGGCCTCGGTCAGTGCGCCGGCTGAGATTTCGGATGTCTTAAATGACAACAGTTCGCTTATAAAACAGTTGGCGGGGTTAAAGGAATTTACCGCGACACAGTCGACGCAGAAGCCGAAAAACGCCGCGGCGACGATAGCTGGGCAAATGCAGATTTATCTGCACGAGGCGATAGATGTTGAGGCGGAAAGAAAGCGGTTATTGAAGCAGAAAGAGCAGGTCGAGCAGCTAAAGAAGGGGACGGAAGCCCGTCTTGGCAACGAGAATTTTATTTCAAAGGCAAAGCCGGAGGTTGTCAGCCAGTTCAGGGCGAAATTGGCCGAATTGACGGAGCAATTAACGGCGATAGAAAAACACCTTTCGGAGCTGGAGGGGTAAACAATGGATATTGAAGTAGAACTGTCGAAGATAATCATAAACGAGGCGTCTGACCAGCAGGTAATCGTGCTCAAGGAGCGATATGGCCAGAGGAGCTTCCCGATAGTAATCGGGATAGTGGAGATATTCGCGATAGACCGCCGGCTGAAAGGCATCACGCCGCCGAGGCCTATGACGCACGATTTGTTAGATACCATAATTCAGAGCTTGGGGGCAAGAATCGAACGGATAGTCGTCAATGACCTTCGTAATCATACCTTTTACGCGAGGATTGTTTTAAGCATAAACGGCAAAATCGTCGAGGTTGACAGCCGGCCTTCGGACGCGATTGCGCTTGGCGCGGCAACCAACGCGCCTATTTTTGTTGCTGAGCATGTTTTTGAGAAGATTGGCCAGTAAAAATGCTCGATAAAATCAGCAGGCCAACGGCTATACAGAGCATCGAGTCGGCGACGTTGAAGGAGGGCCAGTGCTTGCCGGACCAGTAAATCACGTCGATAAAATCACGCACTTTCCCGTCGTTGAAAAGCCGGTCGTACAGATTTCCGCATACCCCCGCGGCAAACAGGGCGAGGGCAATAACGGTTATTTTGCGATGTGTCCCCGCGAAGAGAAACACTGAAAGGATAATCGCGATTGCCGCAGCCGAGACAGATACAAGCAGGATTCGCTGGCCCTGGGCTATGCCAAAGGCGGCGCCTTCGTTTAGGGCGAGTTGAAAATACAGGAAACCCTTTATAATTGAGCGTGGCTCAGTTGAGTCGGCAAGCCAGTTGAAGACGATACTTTTAGACCATAAATCCAGCGTAAGCCCGCCTGCGAAAATCGACCAGAAAATCAGATGATTGAGAACTGAGGACGGAGAACGGAAGACAGATGACGGAAGATTATTCGGCTTTTTCTGTTCTCTGTCTTCTGTCATCTGTCTTCCGTTATTTCGAGTATTTTTCTATAAGCTCGAGTAAGCGGTCTTTTCTTGGCTGGTCGGGCTTGATACTGAGTGACTGCCGCCAGAGTTCGACGGCCTGCGTTTTTAGCTCGGGGTCATTATCCTTAATAGATATCAGCATATAGGCGACGCCGAGGCCCCGATATGCCTCCCAATCCTGTTTGTTCAGTTCGATTGCCTTTCTGTAATTTACAATTGCCTGGTCAACGTCATCGAGGCGAAGCCAGCAATACCCGAGATATTGCCATGCGGTAGAGTTGTCCGGCTGAATCTGCGTGACGGTTTTGAGCAGCTCCTTTGCCGGCTCATTTCGATTTGTCCGCAGATAAGCGACCGCCAGCGACAGCATAATTGCCGGGTCATTGCTGTTCAGCTCCAGAGCCCGCTTGTATGAGCGGACGGCCTGCTCGTAGTCCTTCTGGGAATCGTAAATATGGCCCAAAAGCTGGTGCAGCTCGCTTATATCCGGATTGATTCGTTCAACATTCTTGCCATAAATGAGGGCCTCGTTATAGTCCCTGATTTCGTAGAGGCATTTAGCGGCATTGAGGTTTGCCTCGAGATGGTCGGGTCTTAGCTGAACCGCCCTGCGGTAAGCATTGACGGCATTGGTAAACTCCTTGAGTGTCTGATAGACCCGGCCTAACGAAAAATAATCGTTAAACGACCACGGATTGAGCCGGGTGGCGTTCTCGTATGACTTTGCGGCCTGGCGGTAATCCCTCATCTGCTCGTAAATTTCGCCCAGAAGCGAGTGTGCAAGCGAAAAGCTTTTGTCGGCTTTTACGGCGAGATTGAGTTTTTCGACCGCCTTTTCGTTTTCGTTTGCTTCCCGTAATGAGGCGGCATCGACATAAAGGGCGACCGCCTGCTGCCGCGACGCACAGCCCGCAGAAAATAAAAGGGCGAGGGATATTATTGCTATAATGAGCCGAAGTTGTCTATCTGACATTCATTTTCCCCAATTTAACAGGATACGGGACTCAAACTGTCTTATGTATATCGTCACAATATATCATAAGTTCTTTAATTATATTGCGATAAGTCGTTTTCGTCAAAGGTAGAGGCATACAGCTGAAGACGGCATCGGGGCAAACATTTGACTTTTGGGACTGCTTTTCCTATCATATCTGCCTGCTTGGTCATTGACTTGCTTGAAAGGTAATTTTTTTATGGCTAAAAAAACGGTTTTAGGGCGTAAACCCTTTGTGCTGATAATCCGCGACGGGTGGGGTTACAATCCTGACCCGGCTGAGAACGCTTATAACGCGATTAAACGCGCCAATACGCCCACAGATGATATGCTGATGAGCGAATACCCCCATACACTTATTCACACATACGGCGAATGGGTGGGTCTGCCCGACGGGACTATGGGCAACAGCGAGGTCGGCCATCAGAATATCGGGGCGGGAAGAATCGTCCCGCAGGAGTCCGTGCGGCTGAGCCACGCTATACGCGACGGGTCGTTTTTCAAAAACGAGCAGTTCGCCAACTGCATTAAATTCATAAAAGAGCGACAGGGCCGGCTGCATCTTATGGGTCTTTGCAGCGATATCGGCGTACATTCACTGCTCGACCATTTGTACGGTTTACTCGAGCTTGCCAAAAGAAATGAAGTCAAGGACGTTTTCATACACGCCTTTACCGACGGCCGGGATTCGCCGCCCGACAGCGGCGCGGGCTACATCGCGCAAATCGAGAAAAAGATGGTTGAAATCGGCGCGGGCAAAATCGCGACAGTAATGGGCAGGTTCTATGCGATGGACCGGGACAGCCGGTGGGAGCGGGTGCAGAAGGCCTACGAATGTATGCGGACAGGCAAGGGCCTCAAGGCCAAGACCGCCGCGGCCGCGATAGCCGACAGCTACGCCGGAGAGGTCACCGACGAGTTCATCGAGCCGACAGCAATAGTCAATGAGGACGGCGCACCCATAGGAACGGTAAATGACGGCGACGGCGTGATATTTTTCAACTTCCGCGGCGACAGGCCCCGTGAAATCACAAGGGCGTTCGTCCAGCCCGACTTCAAGGAATTTTCCCGCACTACAAAGCCGGATATACACTACGTCTGTATGACCGAATACGACGCTACTATTCCAGCGCCGGTGGCGTTTCCCAAGCCGCCGAAAATGAAAAATATCTTGGGCGCATACTGGAGTTCGCTTGGCCTGAAGCAATTCCGCTGTGCGGAGACCGAAAAATACGCACACGTGACATTTTTCTTTAACGACTATACCGAAAAACCCTTTGCAGGCGAGGACAGGCAGATTGTTCCTTCACCGCGTATCAGGACGTACGACCTTAAGCCGGAGATGAGCGCTTATGACGTTGCTGAGGCAGTATTGCAGCGGCTTGAAACCAATAATTACGATGTAATAGTAATAAACTTTGCAAATCCCGATATGGTGGGCCATACCGGCATTCTGGATGCGGCCATAAAAGCGGCAGAAGCAGTCGATACCTGTGTAGGGAAAATTTTAGACAAGGTAAAACAGTTAGGCGGCGCCGCGATTGTTACGGCAGACCACGGCAACTTCGAGAAAATGATAGACGGTTCCCCTGAAAATCCGCATACTGCGCATACAGTAGGCGATGTGCCGCTAATTGTTTTCGACGAGCGTTATAAGAATCGCAAGCTGCGTCCCGAAGGGACGCTTGCCGACATAGGCCCGACGCTGTTGGAAATGATGGGCCTGCCGCAGCCGGAGGAAATGACAGGACAATCGTTATTAAAAAAGTGAACGTCGAACATCGAACGTTCAATGTTGGAGGTCAAACGTTAGATTTGAACGTTCTGGTGGTAAGGGATAAAAATGGGCCGGATAGTCGTCCTCGACGAGAACATGGTGAATATGATAGCCGCTGGGGAGGTAATCGAGAGGCCCGCCAGCGTTGTCAAGGAATTGGTCGAGAACAGCATCGATGCCGGCGCTGCGAAAATTACCATCGCGGTCGAGGACGGGGGGAGAAAACTAATTTCGGTAACGGACAACGGCTGCGGAATGGACGCGGATGATTTAATTTATGCGTTTGAGCCGCATGCTACGAGCAAAATCAAAACATCGGACGACCTGCGCGCAATCTCGACGCTGGGTTTCAGGGGCGAGGCGCTGGCAAGTATCGCATCGGTAGCACAGGTTAAAGCGGTCAGTAGGACAAAAGACGAGCTTTCAGGAAACTGCATCGAAATCGACTGCGGCAGCAAGTCCGAAATTATGCCGACAAGCGCCGATACCGGAACGACGATTCAGGTCCGCGATATTTTCTATAAATTGCCCGCCCGGCGAAAATTCCTTAAAAGCGCAAATACCGAAATCGCCCATATAACGGAGCAGTTTACGAGAATCGCCTTGGCCAATACGTCGATTGATTTTACCCTGATTCACAACGGCAGAGAGATGCATCGGCTGACCGCCGAACAGGGAATACGCGCAAGAATCGCGGAATTATTCGGCCCCGAAATTGCCGACGCTTTGCTTGAGACCGAAAGCGAAGAAAAAGGGCTGCATATTAAGGCGTATCTCGGCAGGCCGGCGATTGCGGCGACAAGCAACCGGCTGCAATTTATATTTCTTAACGGCAGGTTCATCCGCGATAAGTTCATTTCTCACGCTATCAAGGAGGCGTATCGAGGCAGTAGCGACCCGACGAGGTTTCCCGCCGTGTTTTTATTTATAAAAATGCCCTATGAGGAATACGATGTTAACGTCCACCCGACAAAAATCGAGGTGCGTTTTTATAACGCCAACCTCGTCCACTCGCAGATACTCGGCTGCATCAGGGAAAAACTTCTCGCTACCGACCTTGATACTTTGGCGACAGCGCCTCGAATAGAAGAAATTAAATCCCGACCTCCGGCCCGTGACAGCAGAATCACAGAAGCGATGGAGGAATTTTTCAAAAGGCATCGCCCCGCGGGCCAGCGGCATCTCGATTTTAATTCGGGGACCATCTCTCATCCCTCATCATTCGTTAAAAACGAGCCCCGAGGGCCGAGCTGCGAGCGACGGTTTATGCAGATACACGACAGTTTCATAATCGCGGAAAGTGACGAGGGTTTTGTGATTATCGACCAGCACGCACTGCACGAGAGAATTACGTATGAGCGGCTGAAAAAACGTGTCGCAGACAATCCTCTTGAATCTCAGAAATTATTAGTGCCTCAAAGCGTTCAATTGACCAAGGCCCAGATGGACGTACTTGACAAGAACGCCGGCCTGATTGACAAGCTCGGGATAGAGATTGAGCCGTTCGGGCCGAAAACGGTGGCGGTCCAGGCATTTCCCGTCCTGCTAGCCAAGGCGCAGCCGGCGGACTTTATCCGCGACCTGACGGATATACTATCGGAAAAAGACGACACGCTCGATACCGACACGCTGCTCGAAGAGGTCCTGCATATGGCGGCCTGCAAAGCGGCAATAAAGGCGGGTCAGGCGCTCACCGATGAGGAAATTGAGCAGCTTTTAGCCGACAAGGAAATGGTCGAACATTCGAGTCATTGTCCCCACGGCAGGCCCTCTGCGATAAAGTTTACGATTACAGAGCTGGAAAAACAGTTCAAGCGGACATAATATGAGAAAGTTATCAGCGATATTATTAATTTTCTTCTGTTGCAGTGCTTTTGCCGGCACACCTGAAAGGATTGTTTCATTATCACCAAATTTAACTGAGATAGTTTTTGCACTTGGTCTGGGCGATAAGGTAGTCGGCGTTTCGAGCGACAGCGACTGGCCCGCGGAGGTCAACGAAAAGCCGAAGATGGGGACGTTCTGGCAGCCGAACGTCGAGACGATAATAGCCGCGAAGCCGGATTTGGTCGTTTGCGAGGAATTTCCCCAGCACAAGGAGGCGGCCCAAACGCTCAAAAGGGCAGGTCTGCGAGTCCTTTCGCTGCGAGTCGAAACAATTGACGAGCTATATAAGGCAATTTCGCAAATCGGCATTGCCGCCGAATGCAACGAAGCAGCTGAACAGCTTGCGGCGAATATAAAAAGAGAGATTAGTCAAATTAAAGCGATGTCGTCTTCTTCAGAAAAAGTGAAGGTCCTGTGGGTCATACAGACAGAACCGGTTCGAGTGGCGGGCGTCAATACGTTTATAAATGAGATAATCAATATGGCCGGCGGACAAAACGCCATAGCAAAGACCCTCGACCAGTACCCCTCAGTCGGGACCGAAGAAATAATAGGTTGCGCCGCGGAAGTTATAATACAATCGGCTATGGGAACGGAGGCAATCGAGGGCCAGCAGAAATTGGCGGAAGAGTTCTGGAGCAGGTTCCCTAATCTGCCCGCCGTGAAAAACAGAAAAATTTACGTTATCGATTCGGACACCGTGCTGCGTCTCGGCTCTCGTCTGCCTGAGGGGTTGAAGTCCGTAACGCGATTGCTGCATCCCGAATTGTTCAGATAAAAAGAAAAATGTCGGACCTGCTGACGCCGAAAAATCTGATTTTCAAAATTGCCCTGTGCCTGGCGGCGCTTGTCGTTGTAATGTTTGTATGCTCTTTAATCGGGACGCAGAAGGTATCACTCAAAGCGGTTTTTGAAGGGCCGGGCGACGAGCTGGGGCGAAACGTCGATTATGATATTTTTGTTCACGTGCGAATACCTCGCGTGATTTTGGCCGCACTTGTCGGTGCGGCTCTGGCCGCCAGCGGCGTCGTCCTTCAGGCGATTTTGCGAAATCCCCTCGCTGAGCCGTATATTTTGGGCATATCGAGCGGTTCGGCCCTCGGTGTAATGATTGCTGTTTTATTAGGCGCAAGCTGGAAATTATGGGCAGGTTCACCGGTAGCAGGACTGGCGTTTTTGTTCGCCCTCGGCACCTGCTGGCTCGTTTGGCTGGTGGGTCACCTGGCGGGCGGCTCAATCGTCACAAATCTGCTTCTGGCAGGCGTTGTCGTAAACGCGTTTTTCTCAGCTTGTATTATGCTGCTGACTTCGATAATCGATAGCCACCAGCTTCGCACAACCATATTCTGGCTGATGGGCAACATCACTGAAAAGGATTATTCCACACTTGCATTCAGCACCATTTTTATTGCAGCAGGTATCACGGTGCTTTTCATCTTGTGCCGGAAATTAAACGTCCTTACGTTCGGTGCACAGGAGGCGCTCTCGCTGGGCGTAAATCCTCGTGTGGTCACCTTGCTGGCTTTTGCCCTCGCTTCTTTCATAACCGCTGTGGCCGTCGGCTTAAGCGGGCTGGTCGGATTCGTTGGATTGGTAGTTCCGCATTCGGTTCGCTTGGTTTTCGGGCCTGACCATCGACAGCTTTTGCCCGCAAGCGCGTTAATCGGCGCGGCTTTTGTGGTTATCTGCGACACTATTGCCCGAATGATAATCGCTCCTGCCCAGCTTCCGGTAGGCGTGATTACGGCCGTCATAGGCGGGCCCGTCTTTTTGCTGCTTTTGGCGAAAAACACCAGAAAGGCGGTCTCGCCGTGAGTATTGAGGTTAAAAATCTCAGCTTCGCATATAAGGGCCAATCGGGGCTTTTAAAAGACATAAATTTTAAGCTCGAGCAGGGTGGATTTTTGTCGATAGCAGGACCAAACGGTGCGGGCAAAACAACGCTTCTGAACCTGCTGTCAGGTCTGCTCAAGCCGACTGCCGGCTCAATAACAATCGACTCATTGCCGCTGCAATCGTATTCAGTCAGGCGGCTCGCTAAAAAAATAGCAGTAGTTCGACAAGAGTTTGTCCCTGTTTTCGAGTTCACAGCAAAACAGGTCGTCTCGATGGCGAGAACCCCCTATCTTGGCGCAATGGCATTCGAGACCGAGGCCGACAAAAAAGCGATCGCCGAGGCGTTAGAGATAACCGGTACGGCCCGTTTTGCCGACAGGCCTCTGAATCATTTAAGCGGCGGCGAGCGTCAGCTTGTCTTTATCGCACGAGCTTTCGCGCAACAGACGCCGATACTGCTTTTGGATGAGCCGACAAGCCATTTGGATATGAAACACCAGGTCGCCATTTTCGACCTTTTGAAAAAAATGCAGGTTGAAAAACAGAAGACAATCGTCGCCGTGACACACGATATAAACCTTGCCAGCCAGTATAGCGATTCGGCAATGCTTCTTTCAGCCGACGGCGCATACAATTTCGGCCCAACTCAGGAAATTTTAACCGTTGAAAGAATCGAAAGTGTATTCGATGTAAAAACTTTCTCCTCGCAAATCGGAAAAAGCAGATTTTTTTCCCCGCTGGGGAAATACGCCGCAGGTCGTTACGGCTGACCCAGAAGCCAGGCGGCGGCGATGAAATAAAACAAAACAGTAGCTATATCCGCTACGGACAGAACAATAGGACCTGCGGCTACCTTCGGGTCAATACGAAGCGCACGTATGGCGGTGGGAACGAGCACCCCGAGAAGACAGGCGGTTATTACCGAAAGCCCGATACCGATTGCGATAGTAAGGCCTTCCAGGAAGTCACCCTTCCAGACAAAAGCGGTTGCACCTACCACTGTTCCTGAGCCGGCTCCGAGCATTGCCGAAATAAAAATTTCTTTTTTGACTGCGGAAAAAATACGCTTCCATGAGACCTCCTGCTGCAGGAAGACCTGAAGTGTCAGGGTCATTGACTGTATGCTGACGCTTTCGGCAATAGCCAGCACTACGGTCAGGAACATCGCGAGCACGACGACTTCGCTTATAAGCAGCTCGAAACGGCCTGCAATAAACGCGCAGATGATTCCGCTGACTATGTTGCAGAAAAGCCAGGGAAACCGGCCCCTGAAACTCGCCCACGAGGAGACGGTTTTACCGAGAGTGACGTGAACGCCGATTAACTGAAAGACGTTGTAAATCTGCCGCTGCTGCGCGACGTTGACCACTTCATCAGTGAACAGGTTGATATCTACTGTTCCGATAATTCTATTTTCATCATCCACCACGGGCAGCGCCAGAAACCGATGCTCGGCAAAAAGTTCGCAGGCTCGCAGGACTGTTTCTGTCGCCGGGACCGAAATCGGCTCTTTTATCATAATTGATGAAATTTCAACCTGCGGCTCGCTGATAAGGACTCGTCTTACTGGAACGACGCCTACAAGCCGGTTGTTTTCATCTGTGACGTAAAGATAAAGTATTTCACTGGTCCCGGTATGAGTCCTGAGCGCCCCCGTCACCTCTTCTACGGTCTGGTCCTGTTTAAGCGCGACAAAGTCTTTATGCGTATACTTGGAAACCGTTTCTCGCAGGTTTTTGTCGCTCAGTTTTACCGTCATTATCTGTCTTTCTCATTCGACTTGCGGCCAGACAGAGAAGGAAGTTAATTTTTTCTATTAGTCCTGATTTAAGTCGTCATTGGCAAGCCGGGTCAGACCGCCGTAAATGAAGCGTATATCGCCTACGTTGGGAATAATGGCAAGGGGGAATCTGGGGAAGGGCTTGAAGCCGGCAGGCCAGTAAACAAACAGCGCCTTGCCGACGAGATAATCGCGCGGGACTATGCCTTCGGCGTAAGTCATACCGTGGTTTCCCTTGCCCGTATTTCTCCA
>CAYLXJ010000021.1:0-13525 GCA_964387385.1 uncultured Pirellulales bacterium | reverse complement strand
CGTTTGTAGAAAGAGGATTGGTTTCAATCGGATTCGGAGTAGGATCCGGCGTTGCATTGGAGTCCGCTGGTCCAATGGGAGACGCCTGGTCGACATTTTGAAGAAAGACGCTTGAATACCCAACGGCGTTACTTGGCGTAATATTCCAGGCAGTAATAAAACTGGCGTTAGTTGCCGCAGCGACACCCGCTTCATTGAGGATATATGCAGCGACATATGCTCGGGTGTTATTGGTGCTGCTGACTATCCTGTCAATGACTTTTGTCATCGCCTGCCCGCCGTATGTTACTGAAGTCAAATTTACATCTGCGCCCTGATGCTCGGCATGCGCAACAAAAACCAGTGCGCGATCGGCACCATTTTCTTTTGTATGGCTGGTCCCTGAAATCCACGAACCGATGATTTCGATGGTTATGCCGGGCGTTGCCAAATCCTCGCTTGAGTAACCGCTTTCATTGCTAACTATATCAACCGCTGTTACGACATAGTAGTAAGTGATTCCGTTTGTAACAGTGTTATCGTTGTAGCTTGAGCCGGTTAAAAGAGAGCCGTTTATATTAATGTAGCCGCTGCCTGAGGTTGTAGAACGATAAACGTTATAGCCAGCCAAGTCGTTTTCGCTGTTGTCGTTCCAGTTAAGTGAAGCCATCCCGTTTACGCCTGCCGCCGACAAGCCCGTCGGCGCCGATGGGGGAATAGTATCACTGGGTGCTGCCGAGACCTCGCTCGAATCGTTGGATTCGTTCCACGAGGTATCGACTGCCGTAACAACGTAGTAATAAGTCCTCGCACCGCTTGCGCCGTTATCTGTATAATTTGAACTGACAACAAGGGAGCTATTTAGCTTATTGTAGGCGCTTCCGGAAGTCAGTGAGCGATACACGTTGTAGCCGGCCAGATCGGGTTCTGTGTTATCATCCCAATTAAGTGAAACCGTTGAATTGCCAGGCGTAGCCGAAAGTCCCGTCGGCGGCAGAGGGGCATTAGTATCCGAACTGACGATAATCTCAACGTCTCCCGGATGGGCCGTCCATATAGCGTTCATTTGCGTTAAAAACAGCGACGGCGTCCTGTCCGTCCATGACCAGGCAAGTGCACCAGCGTAGCCGTTCTGGTAAAGCGACTCGAACGGGGTTGTCGTGCAATACTGGCTTGCGCAATCAGGGTAAAATTCCGCGATTACAAGCGGCTTATCCAAGCCCCAGTATGAGGCCTGATGTAAAAACGGCGAATGAGCCGTGCCGGCCCAGTCGTAATAGTGAATGCAATAAAAATCCAGAGTCCCGTCGGGGTCGCCGCCTGCTGCGATAAGCCGGCTGTCGGTGTAGTAATTATAATGCCCGTCAACGTCGGTTCCTGCCTGCATATCCCAGCAGCCGTTGGTAACCATTACAGTCGGGTCGGACCGGTGAATAGCGCCTGCGCATTTGTTGACAAATGCCTGAATATTAGCCATCGACACTCGCCTGATTCCTGACCAGCCGTGCTCATTGCTCATACCCTCCGGCTCATTAAATATCTCCCAAGCGACGATTGCAGGATGTCCTTGAAGCGCCGTAACCATTGGTATCAGCGAATTATCAATGTATGACTGCCTGTAGGTGGGGTCTGTCAGTATGGCCATCGAGCGGTCGGTGATAGTCGTACCGTAGGATTCACGCAGCATATCAAAAGACCAAAGACAGCACATAACGCTTACCTTATGTTCCCAGGCGAGGTCGAGAATGGTTTGCAAATCGGCGATTGTGTTTGTTCCGGGGCCGGTTACTGTAAAACCGCTCCAGGCGGGAGTGTTGGCCCCGTTTGTGTGAAGCCACAGACGCATACAATTGCCACCGTTGGCCTCGAATTGGCTGAAAACATTGGTAAAATGGGCTATATCCGGCGTGGAGGGATTAGGCCCGATATCATCGGCAAAATTACGCCAGGCAAGGTTTGCGCCATTCAGGAACAAATCCTGATTGTTATAGTGAATGCGACTGGGGGCGGCGGCAAAAATCGGCGTAATTGAACAAAGCAATACACTTACCAAGCTGACTTTAACTATTTTGACTATTTCATACTTCACAACTATACCTTTCATATAAAATTATCCCGAAGGCGTTCCGCTACCAGTTATGCGGGCACTCGGAATTCTGGGGGTCATTACAGACAAGCCATTGCTGAGCAAAATCGCTGAAGTCGAAAAAGTCCACTGCACCGTCTCTCGGCTCAAAATCCGCCAGGCCGCAATAGTTATTCCCAGCATCGCACTGGTCATTGAGCCAGTAATAGGTCATTATATTAACATCTAAATAATCGACGTAGCAGTCGCTGTCTAAGTCCGAGGCGAGCCGGTGGCCCGCCGCTATGGCCTCGGCACAATTCGCATAAGTAGGACCAGTGTATTTATTAATCACAAAGCCGATAAGCACCTGGCGGTTAACTGAAGACGAATGAGTTGCGCTGGGCGTCTCATTTGCTCCTGTCGCGGCTTTATAGCCGGCCGCGCCGGTAAGCCCGTATTCGCCGAGTGATTGGTCAGTACCCTCGATGAAGCCGTTGTTGAGAGCATATGAGCCAAGATTACCGCAGGTCGCAGCGTCAATAACCATATCCCCATCGCCTGTGGAAAGCGCGGTGGTCGTGATTGGATTACTGCTCGTAGTGCCGTTACCGGCACTGGCCCCAATAAGATCGGCATGGTCAATGTTGCGAAGGAAAACACTTGCGTAGGCAACAACGCCAGGCGAAACGCTCCAAGTGGGAGTAAACGTCCCATTACTCGCTGCTGCAACACCTGTCTCATCGAGAATATAAGCTACGACGTATGCGTAATAAGTCGGACTTCCGCTGCTGACCACCCTTTCAATGATTTTGGTCATCGGCTGTCCGCCGTAAGTTACCGAGGTCAAAGCCGTATCAGCGGTATGCTCGGCGTGGGCTATAAAAATCAGGGCACGATTGTTTCCTGACTCTTTCGTATGCGTATGTGGGTCCCCAGTAATCCACGAGCCGAGGATTTCAACGTCCGTTTGGATTGCAGGCATCGCAAAGACCTCGCTTGACAAGGACGACTCATTTGATGACGTGTCTTCAGCGGTAACAACGTAATAATAGGTCGTGCCGTTGACGACGCTGTTATCTACATAATCGGAACTTGTCAAAAGCGAGCCGTTTCGCCTGACGTAGCCGCTGCCTGAAGTTGTTGACCGATACACGTTGTAGCCGGCAAGGTCGTCTTCGCCGTTGTTGTTCCAGTTAAGCGACACCATCCCGTCGCCCGCACTTGCGGATAAGCCCGTCGGCGCGACTGGAGGCGTTGTGTCGGTTGGCGTCGCTGAGGCCTCATTTGAGCTGGACGACTCATTAAACGAGGTATCGACTGCCCTTATGACATAATAATAGGTTACATAGCCATCGACGCTGTTATCTGTGTAAGCAGAACTTGTCAATAGCGAACTATTCTGCTTTACATAACCGCTGCCCGACATCAGTGAGCGATACACGTTGTATCCCGCCAAGTCAGGTTCCTTATTATTGTTCCAGTCAAGCGAGACCTGTGACTCGCCGCCTGTTGCGGTCAGGCCCGTCGGGGCGCTAGGAGCGTTTGCATCGCCGCTGCCCGGCTGGTCGGCGTTGCGATACTCATAGAGCTTATCCTTTGTAAAACAACCCATTTCGCTTTCGCCGCAGCGAAGCGTCCAGTCAGAATTAAACATCGGAGGACCCCAGTCGTAGCTTGCCACCCAGGCGGTATGGCCGATCTTATACTGCTCCCGGAAATTTGAAAGCGGCTGGCCGTAGCCGATAATTGTCCCGACAAGCAAGCTGTCGCCGCTGGAGGTAAATCCCCATTCGGTCATCATAATCGGAAAAGCCGCCGCAGCGGTTCTTATATGATCCTGATACCACGAAGGATTGTTCCAGTGTCCGGGGTAAATATGAGATACAACAGCTATATTAGACCCCGTCGGCGGATTGCTCGCTATCGGTCCAATAACTTGCGACCAGTTGGGGCCCGCGACGAGAATGATATTATTGGGGGCATAAGTTCTGACAATATTAATCCACGTCTGCATATCGGTCTTGACGCTTGCCCAGTTGGCCGCTTCAGAACCGAAAGTATTGTTAATCGGCTCATTGAAAAGCTCGAAGAAAACGTGCCGGTCATTGGCAAAACGGGGCGCCATATAAGTCCAGAACTCGCTGGTTGAGGCGACGTGTTCGTATGTGTTTGCGATATAGTGCCAGTCGATTATTGCATACATATCCTTAGTGGCGATGTAATCAATGATGGTCCTGAGCAGGTCGTACAAATCGGTATTGTTGGGATTGAACGGATGGGGCCAGCCGTTTACAGAATCGGGCGGGGCAATCGGGATTCGGATAACCTTCGGATACCAGCCGGGCGAGCTTCCCTGTGTGTCGTTTTTGTTAGTCAGCCGGTCAATCATATTGATTGCGCCGCCCTGCCAATCCTGAAGAAAACCCAAATCTATCAGGGAAACGCCCCTCAGAACGACCACTCTGCTGTCAGGATCCTTGATTTGATTTGCGTCAACGTGCAGCGGGGGAATAGCTGCATACAATTGCGCGGCAAGACCAAAAACCGCTGATACAATAACAGATGCAATAAACCTTCTCTTCGACCTCATCGCCCAAACCTCCAAAAGATAAGAAACGTCTTCAAGACAAAGTAAAAATGTGCAGTTTGACCGTTTTTAAGGGGGGATGTGTAAACAGGCATCATGAACACAATCAGTCATTAACCTTATTTCTCTTCTATAAGATAATGGTATCAAAAAAAAGACACTGTTTCAAGGATTTATTCGCATATGGTGAATTATTTTAGAAAAAAGGCAGTAAAAACGGGTTCAGGATGCATTTTGGGGGCTTTAACCCATTAAAAGCTCGAATTGTTCGGGGCTAAGGGCCTGCCTGAGCTTTTGCAGACCTACAAGCTCTATTTGCCGGATACGCTCTTTGCTAAGCCCCAAATCGACGCCAATTTGCTGAAGCGTCTTTTTGTTTTTTTTCACAAGGGTGCCCTCAAGTCCGAAGTGGTTTATGATTATGAACTGCTCTCGTGAATCGAGGTTGTTTTTTATCGTTTGAATAAGATCATGCCTTGCCCTTTCCACTGCAGCCGCATCCATCACCTGCGGTTTGAACTCTTTTTCAAATTCGTCCAGCGATGGCGCAGACCTGTCGGGACGGAGCTTCTGGCCCGGTATCCTGTGAGCAAAATCCTTGCTGATTAACCAGCTTGCATACGTTGAAAATCTGAAGCCCCTCGTATAATCGAATTTTTCCACTGCATGCATCAGTGCAACGTTACCCTGACTGACAAGGTCGGCAAGATTTGCGCCTGTAATGGTATGTCTGCCTGCGATACTCACAACCAGCCGCAGGTTGGCCTCGATTATGATATTTTTAACTGTTTCGGCTTCTGCAAGATATCGTTCAATTTCATCGAGCCGTGAACTCGGAACATTGTCTGTTTTAATGTTCCCTCTGACAGAATGGGCGCGATATTTTAAAAAGTTATATATCCTGAAAAGCTCAAGTTCCTGCTGCCGGTTCAATGCGGCCACGTCCTTAAGCCCTTTAAGATATTCCGGTAATCCGCCCAAAATCTTTTCTTCCGCGTCAGGAGCGGCAAATTCGTCGCTTTGAATATAATCAATTTTATTTGCAAGCAGCGCCTGCGCTCTTCGCTGCTTCAATATCCTGTAAACCGAGCTCCTGCTTTTTCCGAAACGTATCATCAGCTCTTTTATACTTACCCCCTGTTTGTGCAGTCGGGCAAGTTCCGCCGCTTCGGCCGAACCCAGCATCCTCCCTACTTTACACATCGAGCCAGCTGCTTCCGGATGGGACTTTTCATAATTCAGCAGAATGTTTCGTATCGTCTCACACCCTCTGCCCATCTGAGAGGCAATAGCGTCTATTACCTTTCTTCGGTTCATTGTTGTCCGGCTGCTTAATTCCTGCGCCAGCTCTATTACTTTTCGCCTTTGCTCTGCCGAAAGACGCTTGTATTTCCCGACCTTATCGGCCAGACGCTTGTTTTGCGCCAAGAATTTATCCAATTCCGACAACAGGAAACCCAGCCGCTTTTTGCCGGCATCAAAAACGTACTTTCGACCGCTCAGGCCCCGTTTTCGCCACCTGTCGATTGTCTTAAGCGAAACATTCAGCTTTCTGGCAAGGCTATATTTTGTGTAAACCTCTTCAGATTGGTTTTCGGCAGGTGCTGCGACCTGACCGCTGAGTTTCCATATAAAAATCCGCAAATCCTCGGCCAGTTCATCTCCCTTTATAAGCCGCCGTCCAGCGTCGTCCTTGGGCCTGAATCCTGTAATCCTGAAGCAGACAAACTCAAAAGGATATTCCTTGTTTTTCTCGATTATTGACAGAAGCTGCTCGGCGCCATCGACCTGTTTTTGCCTCTTGGCAGGCGGTGCAAATTTCGCCTGCATCAGCAACTGCGCCAGATCCTCGTTTTTAATCTTCCTCATAAAATACAGAGCACAAATCATAAGAGCACAAGCCGAAAGCCACTTGTGCACTTGTGCATATGTGCTCTTTTACTCTTATGCTATCAGCCGTTTTGCCACATCAACTGCCGAGGCAGCGTCAGGGGCGTAGCCGTCGGCCCCGATTTTGTCGGCGTAACTTTGCGTTACGGGCGCTCCCCCAACCATTATCTTTGCCTTCAAGCCGGCTTCTCGCATCGCCTTGAGTGTTTTTTCCACGCCCGGCATCGTCGTTGTCAATAGCGTGCTCATCCCGACTAATTGTGCGCCCGTCGCTTTTGCATTTTCGATAAACTTTTCCGACGGCACGTCAACTCCGAGGTCAATAACGTCAAAGCCCGCCCCTTTCATCATCATTGCCACGAGGTTTTTACCGATGTCGTGAAGGTCGCCCTGCACTGTCCCGACAACAAACTTACCCACCGGCTTGACACCTGCCTTAATAAGCTCAGGTTCGAGGACCTGCATCGCCATTTTCATCGCTCGTGCGGCCATAAGAACTTCCGGCACATACACCTCGTTATTCTTGAAGCGAATCCCGATTACCTCCATTCCAGCAATCAGACCCTCTTTCAAAATCTTCTCTGCCGGGGTTTTTTCGCCAATTGCCTGTTTTGTGATACTAACCGATGTGTTCGGGTCGCCCGCTATTACCGCCTCTGCCAACGCCTTTAAATCCGCCATACTCACAAACTCTCCTAAAAAAAACTGTGTCGCTTCTCAAACGAAACAATAATTAGACACTATCCTTCTTTCCAAAGCAAGCGATAAATCCCACTTTCTGCCGTAAATCGGCCTATCGCTATGCCTTTTCGAAGGTGAACTGGTGCTGTTTTACGCCGACTTTGATTGTATCACCGTCGCTGAATTTTCCGGCAAGCAGTTCGCTCGCCAGGGGATTTTCCAATCGCTGCTGAATCACACGCTTGAGCGGTCTTACCCCGTATGAGGCATCGTAACCCTCCTCCATAATCAGCTTTTTCGCATCTTCGGTAAACTGGACATCTATTTTTCGCTCTTTGAGCCGTTCCCACAGGTAACCCAACTGAATATCGACGATTTTTCCGAGGTGCTCCTGCGTAAGCGTATGGAACACAATCACCTCATCAACGCGATTTATAAACTCCGGCTTGAAAACGACCTTCAGCGCCTCCATAACATGCGCCTCGATTTCCCATTCGGCGCCTTTTTCCTCGGTAAGCTGCTGAATCTGCTGGCTGGCGATGTTGCTGGTCATAATAATTACCGTATTTTTGAAATCTACCGTCCTGCCCTTGCCGTCGGTCAGCCGCGCGTCGTCGAAAACCTGCAAAAGCACGTTAAACACGTCCGGATGCGCTTTTTCAATTTCATCCAGCAAAATCACCGAATACGGCTTGCGCCTAACCGCCTCGGTCAGCCGCCCCCCTTCCTCATACCCAACATAGCCCGGCGGTGCGCCTATCAATCGGGCAACCGAATGCTGTTCCATAAACTCGCTCATATCAATCCGAATCATCGCGCTCGGGTCATTGAATAAAAAGTCCGCAAGCGCCTTCGACAATTCCGTCTTGCCCACGCCCGTCGGCCCGAGGAACAAAAACACCCCTATTGGCCTATGAGGGTCGCCAAGCCCCGCGCGGTTACGCCTCACCGCATTGCATAACGCCTCGACCGCCTCATCCTGCCCCACGACGCGCCTGCGAATGTGCTCCTCCATCTTCATTAGCCGTTCACGCTCCCCGCTCAATAGCCGCGCTACAGGCACGCCTGTCCATTTCGACACGACCTCCGCGACGTGCTCTTCCGTTACCTCGTTATGCAGCATCGACCCGTCGGTCCCGGCAAGCTGCTGCTCCTTTTCCGCAAGCTCTCTTTTAAGATTCGTTATCGTTTCATATCTCAGCCGGGCCGCCTGCTCAAGCTCGCCTTTTCGCTGCGCATCCTCGAACTGCAACTGTGCCTCGTCTATCTTCTGCTTCAACTCCTTAATGTGGCTTATCTCGCCTTTCTCCCGTTCCCATTGTGCGGTGAGCTTTTTATCCTGCTCTTGCAGCTCAGCAAGTTGTTTTTCCGCTTTTTTCAATCGGTCCTTGCTTGCTTCGTCGGTTTCCTTTTTCAACGCCTCCCGCTCGACCTGAAGCTGAATGATTTTTCTGCGAATATCGTCCAATTCCGCCGGCAGTGAGTCGTTCTCAATTCTCAGCTTTGACGCCGCCTCGTCAATCAGGTCAATCGCCTTGTCGGGCAGCCACCTGTCCGAAATATACCTGTTCGACAATGTCGCCGCCGCCACAAGGGCGCCATCCGTAATCCTGACTCCGTGATGCGTATCATAACGGTTTTTAAGACCGCGCAATATCGTTATAGTTTCTTCCACGCTCGGCGGGTCTATTAATATCGGCTGAAATCTCCTCTCAAGCGCAGCGTCCTTTTCAACATGTTTTCGATACTCGTCAATCGTCGTCGCGCCGATACATCGCAATTCACCCCTCGCAAGCGACGGCTTCAGCAAATTGCCCGCATCCACTGATCCTTCCGCTCTGCCCGCGCCGACAACTGTATGCAGCTCATCAATAAACAGGATTATCTGTCCTTCTGCCGCTATCACCTCTTTTAGCACCGCTTTAAGCCGCTCCTCAAACTCACCCCTGAATTTGGTTCCAGCTATCAATGCCCCCATATCCAGCGCGATAATCCTTTTATTTTTCAATCCCGCTGGCACGTCGCCCGTTACTATCCGCTGTGCAAGTCCTTCAACTATCGCCGTCTTTCCAACGCCCGGCTCGCCTATCAATACGGGGTTGTTCTTAGTCCGGCGGTTTAACACCTGCATACACCGCCTGATTTCCTCGTCCCTTCCGATGACCGGGTCAAGCTTGCCCTTGCGGGCCATATCCAGTAAATCAATTCCGTATCGCTCCAGCGCCTTATATTTCGCCTCAGGCGTCTGGTCGGTGATTTTTTCTCCCCCGCGGACCTCTTTAATCGCCCTTTCTATGTCGGCCGTCTCGACCGAATTAAGCCGCAATACCTCCCGCGCGTCGCTTGCCGCCGCCGAAAGCGACAAAAGCAAATGCTCAACGCTGAGGTATTCATCTCCCATCGCGTCCGCGCGGTTTTGTGCGTCCAGAATAATCTGGTTTAACGACGGCTCAGGCATCATTTGCCCTTCTGCCTTACCCTGCGGCAGACGACGCATCTCGCTTTCAGTCATATCCTTTATGCGCCCGACGTTCGCGCCGATTTTCTTCAAAATCTCCGGCCCTATGCCTTCGTCGTCCGACACAATTGCACTGAGCAAATGCAAAGGCGAAAGCACCGTATTCGACTTTGCCATCGCCACCTGCTGGGCCGTCGCCAACGCCTCCTGCGCCTTCAACGTAAATTTATCGAACTTCATATCTTCCCTCTTTTCAAGTCCGTGTAAGTCAGTGTTCCAGTCCGCGTCTGTCCGTGTAGTTTACGTGCAAAACACGTGCCCAGATTATACCCCCTCTTAATCCTCTTATAAACAATGGCTTACAAGAAAAAACAATCCCCGTCTGCCTTTTTGGCAGCTAACCTTGTGCATTTTGCAGTGGATGTGGTTCGGCTTCGTTGTATTGCAAAACACCCACTTACGGGGGTTGTTTGTGTTAATCGCAAATCCGCCAACTCGGCGGCGTAAGTTCAGGCACTTCCCATTTGCTGCCGCAGCGATGACACCTCTCCATATCAGGCCGTCTCATCTTCCCGCAATTCTGACAGGTAACGAAGGTCTCTTTCGGCCTGGTCAATCGGTATGTGATATAAGCCGGAAGGCCAAATGCGATTGTTCCAATTGTCCACCACTTCTTTGCTGTGCCGGACAGCCCCACAAGAGTCGCATCTTTTCTCACCCGAAGCGCAAGCCACACCGACAAAATCAAAGACGGCCCCATCAGCAGCACTAGGGCAAAAACCAGTTTAGCAAATAAATTTTCTACATAAGTTCTTCCCAACATACCAACAAACGAATTCGGCAAAATAAATAATGCCCGATGACCGGCAGACGCCTCGAAATAACCCCTGCTGAAATATGACGCAATCTCGAAAATCGGCGGCTGAAGATTCTCTAAAATATATTCCACCGGCGCCCAAAATGACTGCCACCCTTCACCGTATATCATCTCGGCTGACGAACGTCCTTTACTTTCCGTATCGGCCCGCTTAATTGCCCTGCCGTTTGGGTCGAAAACACACACCGCCATCGACGTCCCTTCTCTCGACATCGAAGCAGCACACATACCCAGATATTTAGTATCAAGAGTCCGTCTCGGCTCGTTGGGTTCAGCGGGCGACCTCAAAACTGCATAAACCGGCACAGCGTTATAAGCCAGCAAATCTCTCGGCCTGGCGACCGTCTTCTGCTGCTCCTGCGTAAATAACGACTTTGGAACCGGTAAATACCCCGCGGGACTAAACGACCAATCGGTCGTATTAAGAAGATGTACCGTCCCCGTCTTGTCCAATGTGAGAATAAACCCCTTCGTAGGGGTCCACCAGCCGACGTAATCCCACCCATTGCTGTCCTCGGGGTCATCCGGCAAATACAATCTCTGCTTTTCCAATGCGCCATCTACGTTACTAACCTTAGGACAGCTCCAGAACAATTCTGCGGCATATAAACCCTTTTCGATTTCTCCTATCTCAATCGGCTCCCGGCTGTCGCCTTCCGCCAGCTCAGGCCCTTTGACAACCGTCCCTTCGGATAAATCAGCAACATAAAACCGCCGCAACTTTTTGTCATAAATCCCCAGCCATACCGGCTGGTAATATCCTCTTGTTGTTATAATCGGGTCATAGAATCTGCCCAGCGACTCCGACTCTGTTTCAGACATTCCATCAGGACCAATAAAATACTTAAAAAGCTTTTCGGGGACAATCACTTCTCCCCTGCTCCTCTCTGCATAGCGCACACTGCGCGAAATTATCAAACCGGTTTCCTTGTCAAAACACAGAAAGTTGTTCTTGTTTTCGTATCTCCAGTAATAAAATCTCCCGCTCTCAAAACCACTGCGATACACGGGCGGTAAAAACCAACGTTGTCCAATTGCCCCTAAGAATGCAAATTGGCTTCTCATATCCGCCTGCACGAAGGAAAAAATAACGTTGGGCTCGTTTTGGCCCAACTTTTCAGTAACGTCTGCCGACCTTGCCACGGACTCGCCTGCTATTAATCCCGATGGACTGATGTTTATTGTTTTGTATTCCGATGGCATAAGATTGGAAAGTATGATGTAACAGAAAAACCTGGACCAGAATAATATCATCGAGTACAGCAACATCACGACTATTCCAGTCACTGTTATATTTATCATATTTTTCATCCGGGTATTCATAACTTCGTCTCCTAAAACGCAGCCGTCGAGTATGTGTGCCACGCGCGCAGCAGGCATCCCGCCGTAAACACAACCACTATGGCATACAAATCCGGTCCGACCCCTTTAATCATAACAAGCCCCATCAATACAAAGCTTAAAGCAATCGCTCCCAGAGTCGGCAATGTCTTGTTTAATGTCCAACCCGCCTGCAGGCCGATGCAGTAGCAGGAAAAACAGAGCATAAAAAGAGGCGCCCACATCCCGAACGTCGGCCCAGGAATAAAAGGCGTCTTTTGCGCAAGGGCGCTCGACACAACCGTCATTGCTACAAATATCGGCAGCAAACCCGCCAGCACCAAGAATCCCCCCGCTGCGACTCTCGCGGCAAAAATTTGCAATCTGCTGACCGCAAGGGTAGCTAATAGAGCTGACATCTTCTTCGTCTTGTCCCCGTACATCTGTGCAACACCCGTACCGCAGAAAGCCATCGTCCCGAACAACGCTACCCATACGGCCGTCTTGACGTCCCTTTCCCAGCTATAATCCTCGTTGTAATACTGCCCCCAGACAATCAACGCGCTGACGGCAATTGCAAAAATAATCGTTATTACGAAAAACACCCAGTTATCTTCTATCTCACGCATTATCAGTGTGAACATATCGGCTCTCCTTGTTCGTAATCTACCGCTGCATCGCTGCCCGACGCGGTGCATTCGATAAATATCTCCTCTAAGGTCATCGGTATATCGGTGCAGCTTGCCGGCCTGAATGTGTCAAGTATGGTCTGCTTGTGCTCGTTCCAGTTCGCAACGCTTATCGTCACCTCCCTGCCCCGTCTTTTTTCGGCAATTATTTCAGTAATGGGAAATTCCTTCGGCGGCTCGCCCTCGAAAATAACTCTCAATCTCCTCACACGCTTTTTCAATTCCTCTAATCCGCAATCCACGACTAATTTCCCCGCCCTTAGCATACCAATCCTGTCTGCGATGCGCTCTATGTCGCTCAATATGTGCGAGCAGAAAAGAATCGTCTGCCCGTCCTTGCTTATGACCTCTATCGCCAACTCTAAAAATCTTCTTCTCGAAACGGTATCCAGACCCAGCGTCGGGTCATCTAAAATCAACAGCTTCGGCTCGGTCGCCATCGCAAGGGCAAGATTTAATTGTGCCTTCATCCCGCGGGAAAGCTGGCTGACCTTGCGTTCCATCGGCAGCCGGAACATCTCGACAAGGCATCTGAAAAATTTCTCATTCCAGTGCGCCGACAACTCCTTGTACAGCCGGACTATTCGCTGCACAGTATAATTCGGGATAAGGTTATGCCCCTCCGCAACGTAGCCGACTTGGCCCAATACCGACACAGGCAATTGCCACGACGACGCCCCAAGCACAGTAGTCCTTCCTCTCGTCGCCGGCTCAAGACCTAACAAAATCCTGATTATCGTCGTCTTGCCTGCGCCGTTGCGCCCCAGAAGCCCGTAAATACAGCCCTGCGGGATTTTCAGGTCGATTCCGTCTAATACGCATCTTCCGTCGAAATACTTGACGAGATTTTCGGTTTGTACTGCGTATTCGCTCATACTGCGTCCCTTCAATCACTTGAGATTGAATTTCCCGATTGCCTCGTTGAACCATTTCAAAAGCGACTGCCTGTCAATCTGCATATGGAAAGCATCCACAA
>CAYLXJ010000020.1:0-13553 GCA_964387385.1 uncultured Pirellulales bacterium | reverse complement strand
GGTAAAAGGTGTCAATAAAGGAATATTGAGAAAATGGGCTAAAAAGCCGTTTTTATAAGAATAGTCCTGAATACCGGTTGTCCAAACATTTGTTTAATACAGTTGTTTCAAACATATGTATTATACTATTGTATGAAACAACTGTTTGAAACAGTTGTTTCAAACAGCCGTTTAAGGAGAGAATTATGAAAGGTACAAGTGTTCAAAATGCGGACAGATTAACAAAAGAAGCCAGAGAGACGCAGCATCGGCTGCTGGATGCGGCCGAAGAACTGTTTGCCGAAAAGGGTTTCGACGGGACTGCGATTCGCGACATAACAAATAAGGCCGAGCGTAATATTGCTTCGGTCAACTACTTTTTCGGAAATAAATACGAGCTTTACGAGGAGCTTTTCCGCAGGCGTCTGCGGGAAATGAGGGAGAACCGTCTCGAGGCGATAAAGAATACTATGTCGGGCCGAAGCAAGCCAACACTCGAGAAGCTTATTCGTGCCTTTGCGATTGCTTTTCTTGAGCCGTTCAAAGACCCGCAGCGAAGCAGGCGTTTTATGCTGCTTTTCACGCGGGAGCTTGTCGATAGGCGGCTGCCTCAAAATATGATTTTAGAAGAGATGGCGATGCCGGTAATGACCGCATTCGAGCAGGCGATTGCTACATTGTGCCCGGACATAGATAAAAAAGATATTCAAAAAAGCATCCATTCGATAATCGGCCAGTTAATCCACATTTTACAGGTCAAGACGATGTTCGAAGGCGCTCAGGAGGCGATAGTAAGCGGCAATATCGATGAAGCTATAGAGCATATTGTAAAGTTTTCATCTGCCGGCATAAGGGCTTTTGCGAAGGGAAACGGGTGAAGATGCTGCGACTAAAATTAACAATCTATGTGATTTGCAGTTTGGTTTTAACCGGCTGTGTAAGTAAAGAGGAGTTTTACGACGACGTATCGCTGTCGTGTGAGTCGGCCTACAAACAATGGGAGGGGCGCAAAGAGGCGGAAAAACAGGCCCAGACGGTGATTTCAGGCGAATTATCGCTTGAGGACTGCCTAAAACTGACGCTGACCAACAACAAGACGATTTTGCGGACGCTTGAAGAGAAAGAGGCGGCAAGGGGCGGGGAGTTGAGTTCGTATTCGGGGGTACTGCCGAGCGTTGATATTATTGCAAATTACGAGCGGCTGGACAAAATCGGGTCAATCGGGCCGATAAAGCTGGGTTCTTTGAACAATTATTCCGCTAATTTACAGGTAACACAGCCGATATTTGCGGGAGGGGGCAATATTGCCAGAATCAACGCTGCCCGCCTCGGGTCGCTTTTGGCTGACCAGACCGTCAGGGCTGTAATTCAGGAGACGATATTTTCATCGCAATTAGGCTATTATTCGGTTCTACTGGCACAGCATCTCAACACAATAAGCGATGACGCCGTGAAATCATCGCAGGTGCATCTGAATGACGTAAAGCAGAAAAAACAGGCAGGGGTCGCATCGGATTTTGACGTCCTGCGGGCTGAAGTAGAATTGTCGAATTTCACAGCCGACCTGATTCGCACAAGAAACGCCATTAAAGTGGCCCGGGCCAGTCTTATTAAAATTATGGGTGTTTCTCAGGACAGCACCTTTTCGATGTCCGATGAGCTTGTTTACACGGCCTTCGATATAACGATGCAGGAGGCCGTAGCGAACGCCTTCCGTAATCGTCCTGACTTGTTTACACACGAATTGAGCATCCGACAGCAAAAAGAATTGTTAGCGATAGCCAGAAGCACTTATTTTCCGGTTGTAAGCGCGTATTATCAGAACACCTGGTCGAAACCGGACCCGCATAACAGAATATTGATTGAGTGGGGCAAGGCCTGGAGTAGCGGGTTTACAGCGGTGTGGCCTTTGTTCGACGGTTTCGGGCGGGAGGGAAGCATAATAGAGCAAAAGGCACGTTTGAAACAATCGCAGATTGACCTCGTAGATACCGAGGAAACCGCCCTTTTAGAGCTTACGCGGGCGATTTTCAGCATTCAGGATGCCAATGAATTTGTGGAGAGCCAGAAACTTAACCTTTCCCGCGCAGAAGAAGGTTTGCGTCTGGCGGAAGTGGGATATCGCGAGGGTATTAATACGCAGGTCGAGATGATAGACGCACAGTCGGCGCTGACGGAAGCGAGGGCGAACTATTATCAGGCAATATACTCTCATCTTGTTGCGAAGCTCGCTTTGCAAAAAGCGATGGGCACTCTTACAGGGTTTGAAACAACAGATAAGACGTTCTCACAGCAAACAACGATCCCTACGGTATATATGCAACAGGAAGAAACGCAATGAAAATGACAAAGACGAAATTCTTGGTTGCGGTTACGGCGATAATTGCGGTTACGTTCTGGTTCGGTTTCTTTCATAAGGGACGGCCTAAGCCGCAGGAGAAAAAAATTGTTCCGGTTGAGGTCGAGACCGTAACGACAGGCCCTATAGCACAGACGATAGAGCTGAGCGGCTGGATAAGGGCCAATCAGGTGGTTGATATAGCGCCCAAGGTGGCCGGCAGGGTGGAATCGCTGGAGGCGATTGCTGAAGACGGCAGGAAGATAGCTGTTGAGGAGGGGCTTGTGGTTAAAAAAGGCCAGCTGATTGCGGTCATTGACCACGACGTATATCTTGCCCACTTAGCCGCAGCCAAGGCGGCCGTCGAGGCGAGCACAGCGGAGCTTGCCGACGCCGAGCGAGAGAAAAGCCGGATGCTGACGCTATTCGAATCCGGCTCAGCGACCGCGCAGGCCAAGGACAAGGCACTAACCGCAGCAGAGCTTGCCGCCGCCGCGCTATCCGCCGCAAAAGCTAACCTCGAGCTTGCGCAGGTAAATCTCAACGAATCGGAAGTCAGTTCGCCGATTGACGGCATTGTTACCGCAAAGCACATCGACCAGGGTAACATGATAAAGGTGGGCGACAAAATTGTTACCGTAGCGGACCTCAAAACCGTCAAGGTTGTCGCCTCACTTTCTGAAAAATTCGGCGCCGAAATAGCCGCCGGAACCCCCGCCGAGCTCAGCGTCGATGCATATCCCGAGCGCCTGTTCAAGGCGAGCGTATATTCGGTTTACCCGGCGCTGGATGAGCAGACACACACGGTTCAAATCGAAATCCGTTTCGATAACGAACAGATGCTGCTCAAGCCGGGTATGTTTGCGAAAATTACGCTCATTATGAACCGCAAAAACGATGTCGTGGTCATACCGAGAGACGTGATATTAGGCGGCAAAATCGACAAACCCTACGTTTATGTCGTCGAAAATTCCAGTGAGCAGAAAAAGGCGCACAAACGCGTAGTTGAAATCGGCATCGTTCAGTCCGACAGGTATGAAATTGTCGATGGAATCAAACCGGGCGAAATCTTAGTCGTCAACGGAATGCAATACCTTGCCGACGGCATCGACGTAGAGGTCGTCAATATGAAGGATATCAAGTGAAGCTTGCTGAATGGTCGGTAAATAACCCGGTTACAACGCTGATGATTTATATCGCAATCGTCGTGCTGGGGCTTGTGTCAATACCGCTTCTCGGGCTTGACTTTATGCCCGATATCGAAGTCCCGGCCGTAAGCGTGCTTACCTCCTACGACGGCGCGGGCCCCGAGGAAATCGAGACGCTCATCACCAAACCCATTGAAGACGCCGTCAGCACTGTTTCCGGCGCAGATGAAATTACTTCGCTGTCGAAAGAAGGAATCTCAGCCGTAACGCTTCAGTTCAAATGGGGACAGAACATCGACGAGACAATAAACGACGTTCGCGACAAGGTCGGCCAGGCCGAGGCGCTTTTGCCCGACGACGCCGAAAAACCGTTTATCGTAAAATTCGACCTCGCTATGCAGCCGATTCAAATCATCAGCATTACCGCCGATGACACCTACCCACGCCTCGAACGTCTCGTCGAGGACCAGATTGTTGACCCCCTCAAACGCATCAAGGGCGTCGCCGCCGCAACCGCAAGAGGAGGCCTGCAAAGGCAAATTCGCGTTGACATCGACCATTCCCGCCTCACCGCCGTTGGCGTCTCGCTCGAACAGCTAAAAGCGGTTCTCGCAACGCAAAATATCTCCACCCCGGGCGGCAACATTAAAACCGGCTACAAAGATTACCTCCTTCGCACGCCCGAAGAATTCTCCACGCCGGAAGAAATCGCAAACGTCATCATAACCCAGCGAAACGGAATACCCGTCCGGCTAAAAGACGTAGCCGAGGTAAGCGACTTTTTCAAGGAACAAACCTACGACGTCAGCGTCAACGGCCGCAAAGGTATGGCCGTCTTTATCCAGAAACAATCAGGCGAAAACACCGTCGCAGTCGCCACGCGGGTCGCCGCCGAGCTTGAGCAAATCAAAAAGAATCTCCCGCCCGACGTCGTTGCAAAAATCGTTATCGACAACTCAGAATTTATTCTCGCATCCGTCAATAACCTCCGCGACTCGGTGCTGTGGGCTGTGCTGTTCGTATTCCTTGTCCTGCTTTTCTTCCTGCGAGACCTGCGCTCCGCCATCATCGTCGCCGCCTCGATTCCGACCTCGCTGATTGTAACCTTCCTTTTAATGTGGCTCGCCGGCTACACAATCAATACCAATTCACTGGCCTCGCTGGCCGTAGTTACCGGTATGGTCGTTGATAACGCCATCGTTATAGTCGATAACGTTTATCGCCATCGCCAGAGAGGTCAAAGGGGAAAAGAAGCGGCAATCTACGGCTCTGCCGAGGTCGGCGTAGCGGTTATGGCGTCATCCCTTACGACAATCGCCATCTTCGCTCCCATTATGTTCGTAGGGGGTATCACCGCCATAATCTTCGGCCAATTCGCCGCAATCGTTACTATGGCGCTGGTCGTCTCACTCTTTACGGCCCTTATGCTGGTCCCGATGCTCTGCTCCAAATTTCTTAAAATACAGACAGAAAAAAAACACCACCCCCTCCTCGAACGTTTTTATAAGCGGGGCGAGATTACCCTTGCCTCGCTCGAAACACGGTACACCAACTTTCTTAACTGGGCGTTGAGAAACCGTAAAACCGTACTCGTCGCCTGTGTTCTGCTGTTTGTCTGGGCGGCCGGTCTGGTCGGCTTTCTCGGAACGGAGTTTTTCCCGGAAGAAGACCAGAACCGGATTATGGTATCATACGACCTCCCTATTGGAACGAGGTTCGAACGCACGGGTAAAGTCGCTCGGCAACTCGAAACCATTATCAATAACAACACTCCGGAAAAAAGAGACCTGTTTGTCCGTTGGGGCGTTTTCGGCGGAGCCCAAAACAACTTCGCGACACAGGACGAGTCCTACAAGGGTTTCGCGTTCATCCGCCTCGTCGATAAGGAAGAACGCAACGCATCGCCTCCCGAGATTATCCAGCGGCTGCGCAAAATCGCCGCCAAGCTGCCCGGCGCGACCGTTCGCTTTAGTTCCGAAGACCCCTTAATGGCCCTTATGTTCGGCGGCGGTCGCGAGCTGGCTATCGAACTTTATGGCCACGATATGGCGGCCGGCAGACAATACGCCGAGGCAGTTAAAAACGCAATCGCCGCAATCGAGGGAGTAAGTGACATCGAAATCAGCCGGGAAGAGGAAAATCCAGAAGTAAAGATCTTTGTTGACCGCGACAAGGCCTCTCGCCTCGGACTTGACGTCCGCACCGTAGGCAAAACCGTTGAAACCCTTTTCGCCGGCTCCACCGCAACAAGATACCGAGAAGGCGGCGACGAATACGACGTAGAAGTCCGCCTTAGCCCCGAAGCCCGGACAAAACTCGAAGACCTTCGCGACATCTATATTGACCTGCCCTCGGGCGCAAAGGTTCCACTGGTGAACATAGCTGCAATTGAGACGGGGCTTGGACCAACCAAAATTGAGAGAAAAGACCAGGCAAGATATATCACTGTTTCTGCCGACGTAACCGGCCGCGACCTCGGCCACGTGGTCAAAGATGTTCGCGCGGCGCTTGCAAAAATACCTCCTCCGGTGGGCTTCACCTACAAATTCGGCGGCGCTGAAAAAGAAAAACAGGAGGCCTTCGGACTCCTGATTACTGCTACCGCACTCGGTATGATACTGGTTTATATGGTTATGGCTTCGCAGTTCGAGAGTTTCCGCGACCCGTTCATTATCTTCCTTTCAATTCCCTTCGGCATCATCGGCGTCATTATCGGCCTTGTCGCTACTCGCCAGACAATGAACGTCATCAGCTTTATTGCGCTGATTCTGCTGGTAGGCATTGTCGTAAATAACGGCATCGTCCTCATCAGCTATATCGGCATCCTCCGAAAACGAGGCCTCGACATCTACACCGCCATCATCGACGGGGGTAAACGCCGGCTGCGACCGGTTCTTTCCACCACCATCACCACGATGCTCGGTATGCTGCCCCTGGCTCTCTCTCGCGGCAGCGGTTCAGAAATATGGGTGCCGTTCGCCGTTACTTCTATTTCAGGCCTGATATTCGGCACCGTCGTTACGCTGATTCTTATGCCCACGCTCTACAGTATCTTTGAAGGTCTCAAACCCAACCAAATACCACTGAAAACAAAATTATGAAAGCAGTTCTAATCATTCACAATATGGCCATCGACGAGGAAGTCAACGAGGCGCTTGCTTCGGCGGGCGTTGAGTTCTTTACGAAATTCCCGGAGATTCTCGGCAAAGGCAAAATCAGCGAGCCGCACTTGAATAGCGAGGTTTGGCCCGAAACCAATTGCGCCACTCTGGTTATAACCGACCCCGAAAAGGCAGGCAAACTTATGAAAGACGTCGCTGAAATGAGGACTAAACTCGGAGCCGAAGGCATCAAGGCATTCCTCTGGTCAATCGAGCAGGCCACCTGATTTTAATTCCCTCCTGATTCGCAGGAGATATAATAAATTAGCAATGTCATCCGGCGAAAAACAAAAGGCGAATCTCAAGGTATTTGCCGACGCGGACGCTGTCGCCCGGCAGTGTTTGCGGTTTTTCATCGATTTGGCCAACCACGCCATAAAAACAAACGGCGTCTTTTGCGTCGCTATATCAGGAGGCCATACACCGATAAGGTTTTTTGAATTATTAGGCAGTGATGCCGGTGCGCAAAACCTTACCTGGGAAAAAATCCATATTTTCTGGGTTGATGAAAGATATGTCCCTAACGACTCGCCGTACAGCAATTACAAACTCGCCGCCGATACATTTTTAAATAAAATTTCCATACCGAAACAGAACGTCCATCCGATTCCGACTGGTGACGATGATTCGGCGTCGGCCGCAAAAAAATATGAGGAAAATATTCGAGAGGTATTCAACATAAAATCAGACGAGATGCCTGTATTTGACCTTATTATTCTCGGAATGGGCGCCGACGGCCATACGGGGTCGCTTTTCCCCGGCTGTTATGCCAGCTACGATACCGACGACCTTGCCTGTGTTGTCTATCTGCTCGACCAGGAGCTACCCGACGAGCTTATTACCAGAATTACGCTCACGCATCCGGTTTTGTGCGCCGCCTCAAGGATTGTTCTTCTTGTTACCGGTTCCGCCAAGGCCCAAATTCTAAAGGAAGTTCTGACAGGTCCTCCCGATGATATCCGCTACCCTGTCCATATGCTTTGGCATGCGCTGGATAAAATCACCTGGCTTGTTGATTCCGAAGCCGGCAAACTGTTGTAAGACCGATTTCTAAAGGCCGTATTCCTTGATTTTCCTGTAAAGCGTTCGTTCCCCGATGCCGAGTAGTTTTGCGGCGAGCTGGCGGTTGTTACCGGTCTTGGCTAAGGTGTCGATTATGGCCTGTTTTTCGATTTCGTTGAGGGATAGGCCGCTCAAATCGGCGGCGGCTGCGCGGGTTTGTCCCGGTAAACGTTTGATGTGATGGATTTCAGGCGGCAAATCTCGAACATCTATTTTGTCACGGTCGCACAGGACCATCATTGTCCTGACGGCGTTGCGAAGTTGTCTTATATTGCCGGGCCATTCGTAAGCCGTGAGAATATTAATAACAGCGTCGGTGAAGCCGGTAACTTTGGAGCCGGTTTCTGAGGCCGCCTCCTCGAGGAAGAACTCCGCCAATAGCGGTATATCTTCCGGCCGCTGGCGAAGGGGCGGGACCGATACGCTGACGCCCTTGATTCTGAAATACAAATCCTCGCGGAATTTTTTCCCCTCGACTAATCTGGCAAGGTCGTGATTGGTTGCGCTGATGATTCTGACGTCAACGACAATGGGTTTGATGCCGCCGACCGGAATGACGACGCCGTCCTCGATGACGCGAAGCAGTTTTGCCTGCATATTAAGCGGCATATCGCCTATTTCATCGAGAAAAAGCGTTCCCTTGTCCGCGATTTCGAAAAGTCCCTTTCTGTCAGCCGCAGCGCCGGTGAACGCACCTTTGACGTGGCCGAATAATTCACTTTCAAGAAGCGTTTCGGTGAAGCCGGCACAATTGATGGGGCGAAACGGCTTATTCCAGCGGTTTGAGTTGTCGTGGATTGCCCTTGCCAGCAGTTCCTTGCCTGTGCCGGATTCCCCATGAATCAAAACCGAGATATTTGTTGGTGCTACACGGCGCAGTATCTCGAATATTCCCTTAATTTGGCTGCTGTTCCCGCGGACGCCTTCGAATATGAAGCCCTCCCGGCTTACGGTTTCCTGAACGCCTGTTCGCCTGGTGCGGACGGCCCTTCTGGCTGCCTGCTCGACCAGAGTGCGGAGCTGGTCGATATTGATGGGTTTAACAAGATAATCGAATGCGCCGTCTCTTATGGCCTCTTTGCAGGTGTCGATTGTGGCATAGGCGGTAACGAGGATGACCTCGGTATGGCCTGATTTCTTCGTTTCCCGCAGGATGTCAAGCCCGTCGATTTCGCCTCCCAACTTTAAATCGGTAACAACCACGTCGATATTCTGACTGCGGATGATTTCGAGGGCGTCCTGGCCGGCATAAACGGGGATGGCCTTTGCGCAGGTTTTCTGCAGCGCCTCGGCCATACCGTCGGCGTGGTCTCTTTCATCGTCAACAACAAGAACTATTGTGTCCTTACTCATTATTGTTTTGCCTCAGCGAGCGGCAGTGTTATTGTAAACGCCGTTCCCTTTCCCTGCTCGCTGACCACGGCAATTGTCCCGTTGTGGGCGTCGATAATTTTTTTCACGGTGGCAAGCCCAAGTCCCGTGCCATCGGGCCGAGTGGATTGATAGGGTTCAAATATGTGCGAAAGGCGTTCCGGCGGGATGCCCTTACCCGTGTCGCTTATCTGGATTTGTGCGAATTGACCCGCAAGTAAGCTACGCACCATTAGTTCGCCTTGGACTGAAATTGCCTGCTGCGCATTGAGAAAAAGGTTAAGAATCGCCTGCTTGAACATATCGCTATCGACGGCGCAGACAAGCGGCTCTTTGCAGAAACACTGCCGAAGCGTTATCGAGTGAGCAATCGCCTGCGGCAGAAAAAAATCCACCATATCGCTCAAAAGCCCGTTTACGTCGATATTAGTCATTTGCGGCTTAGTCCTGTCGGCGTAACGAAGAAAACCATCTAAAATTTGCTCTAAGCGTCCGGCCTCCTTGTCGATTACCGCAAGTTTCCTCCTTGCCCTTTCAAGCCGCCCGGCAATATCCTCAGAATGTCCGTCCTGCAATTCCTCATCAATCAATTGCAAATTTATCTTAATCGTCGAAAGCGGATTTTTAATCTCATGCGCCAAAACCCCCAGAAGCCGACCCAACTCCTCGGCCTCACTGCTTTTTGAATCAGTTTCTTTTGACTTTGATTTATCGGGCATATCGTTCATAGTTTATAAACCCGATATACAGTTGAATTGCCGCCTTCCGGTTAATCAGAATTATTTTTTCTTGGGCTGTTCCTGCTTTTTGTCACTGAGACCCAGTTCGGCCAGCGCGGCCTTGCGGGACAGTTTGAAACGGCCCTGGTCGTCGATGAGCAGCAGCTTCACGGGAATAGTGTCGCCCATTTTGCAGACGCTTTCGACATTTTTGACGTAGCCGTCGCTTAGCTCACTTATGTGGCAAAGGCCCTCTACGCCGGGCAAAAACTCGACGAATGCACCGAATTCCTTGATTGATACGACCTTTGAATTCGGGTACAGCCGGCCGACCTGCGGGGGCGTGGTCATTGACTCGATGATTTCCTTTGCCTTGAGGTGGCCGTCGCCGCCGACGCAGCTTATAAAGACCGTGCCGTCTTCTTCGATTTCGATGACGGTCTGTGTCTCTTCCTGCAGCGCTTTTATATTCTTGCCGCCGGGGCCTATGATTTTGCCGATAAACTCGGGGTCGATGGCGATAGTAACCAGTTTCGGGGCGTAAACGCTCAGGGTCGTCCTCGGCTTATCGATTGCCTTTGACATAATATCGAGGATTTTCAGCCGCGCGACGCGCGCCTTTTCCATCGCCTCGACCATAATATTGTGAGGCAGACCTTCGGCCTTGATATCGAGCTGCACGGCCGTAATACCCTCGGTGGTTCCGGCGACCTTGAAATCCATCTCGCCGTGGTGGTCCTCGTCGCCGATAATGTCGGTAAGCAGGATATGCCTGCCGTCTTCGGCTGTAATCAGGCCGATTGATATTCCCGCCACTGCCTTTTTAAGCGGGACTCCCGCGTCCATCAGCGCCAAAGAGCCGCTGCAAACCGATGCCATCGAGCTTGAGCCGTTTGATTCGGTAATATCGGAAACAATCCGGATAGTATATGCGAATTCATCCTCAGGCGGCCTGACCTGTTCGAGCGCCTTTTCCGCAAGTGCGCCGTGACCGATTTCGCGTCTGCCTACACCTCTTACCGGCTTGACCTCGCCGACCGAGAAGGGCGGGAAGTTATAATGAAGCATAAAATTCTGGTCATATTCATCGAGCAGGCCGTCAATAATCTGGGCGTCCCTGATTGTGCCTAAAGTAACGGTAGCAAGCGACTGGGTCTCGCCGCGTGTGAAAAGCGCCGAGCCGTGCACACGGGGCAATAGACCCACTTCGCAGCTAATCGGCCGCACGTCGTCGTAGCCGCGGCCATCCAGGCGTTTGCCTTCGAGGATTAGCTTGCGGACGATTTCGCCTTCGATTGTGTCGAATATCCGCTTGACCATCGTTTGTTCGAACGATTCTGATTCCGGCTTACAATACTTTTCAATTAAGCGGTCTAACAATTCGCTCACTGCGATGCTGCGTTGTCTTTTAACCGGTATTAATTTTGTATTGCGAAGATCATCGGCAATCTCGGAGCGTATTTTCGACAATAACTGCTGGTCGATTTCAATGAGTGTGGGTTTTTCTTTCTCGACGCCGACTTTATTGCAAAGCTCGTTAATAAGGTCGCAAACGACCTTGACGGTCTCGTGGCCGATTTTTACGGCGTCGGCAATGACTGATTCGGGCAGCTCTTTGGCGGCGACCTCAATCATATTTATCGAATCGTTTCGTCCTCCTACAAGGACGTTCAAATCACCCGCTTCAAGCTGGTTATGTGTGGGGTTTATAACGAACTGGCCATCGACCCTGCCGACCCGGCAGGAGCCGGTGGGGCCCATAAAGGGAATCTTACTCAAGCTTAAAGCCGCGCTTGCGCCAATCATCGCAGGCACATCTGGGTCGTTTTCCTTGTCGGCGCTCAGGACGCTTGCGATAATCTGGACCTCGTCAAAATAGCCATCCGGGAAAAGCGGTCTGATGGGCCTGTCTATCATACGAGCTGTGAGCGTCTCTTTTGTGCTCGGTCTTCCTTCGCGTTTGATGAAACCGCCGGGGAATTTTCCCGCGGCGCTATGCTTTTCACGGTATTCAACCGAAAGCGGGAAAAAGTCGATGTCCTCGGCCCTCGGCGGGGCAGAAACGGCCGAGACAAGAACCATCGTGTCGCCGTAGCGGACCACAACTGCTGCGTCGGCCTGCCGGGCGATTTTGCCCGTTTCAATCGATAATATGCGCCCTGCTATTTCGCGTTCAACTCTGATAACTTCTGACATAACTACCTCATTAACAATTATTGATAGCGTATGGCGGATAGAATTTAACTAAACGCTGTATGCTATCCGCCACTTTTATTTCCGCAGGCCCAGACGCGTGATTATATCGCGGTACCGTTTGGGGTCTTTTTTCCCGACATACTTTAACAGCGACGCCCTTTTGCCGACCATTTTGAGAAGTCCCCGACGCGAGGAATGGTCTTTGCGGTGGGCCTGGAGATGCTCTGTAAGCTCGTTAATTCTCTCCGTCAAAATGGCGATTTGCACCTCAGGAGAGCCCGTATCGCCCTCGTGCGTCTCATAGTCGTGAACGATTTTCTGTTTTTTTGTTTTTGCAAGCATTTTTAGCATTTGCCTTTCCAAAGATTCAGCAGGTCAATCCCGACTCGTCGGGATAAGGCCCCGCCCTACAATAAATTATAAACAAAGTATTTTATCAGGTTTATTCAAAACTGCAAGTGGCAAAAGGGGATAAAAATCGAAATAAAGAAAGCTGATTTGCTGCGGTTATTTGACGAGCGTGCTGACGGCCGCTGTGCCGAACTGAGAAAAATCATCTGCGCCGTGGATTTTCATTGTGTCGTTCTGGATAAGGTCCCAGAGACGGTAAACGTCGCTTTTGATGAAAACCTCGCCGACCTGTTTATCGAACTGCGTTCCGAGCCGGCTTTCGACCTCTGTAATGGCCTGCTCCAAACTCAAGGCGTCGCGGTAGGTCCTTTCTGATGTCATAGCGTCGAAGCAGTCGGCCAGTCCCACGATTTTACCCATAAGCGGTATCTGGTCTCCTGTTAAGCCGGCTGGGTATCCCTTGCCGTTGACTCGCTCGTGATGATAAAGCACGCCGGGGATGATGTCCCGCATTTGTTTGATGGACCCGAGAATATTTGCGCCGATTGAGGGGTGCATCCTGAGCCGATTGCGCTCGCGCTCTGTTAGCCGGCTTGTTTTGCAGAGAACTTTTTCGTCGATGCCTATTTTGCCTATGTCGTGCAGCAGACCTGCAAGATATATTTTCTGGATTTGCTCCTGGTCCTCGATAAGACCCGGCTGGGCCTGCGCGAGGTGCTCTGCAATCCACTTTGAAATGAAGGCGACCCTTTCGGAATGTCCGCGAGTATAGCGGTCCTTGGCGTCGATGGAACGGGTCAATGCCTTGAGCGAGCCGATGAACAGTTCTTTAAGCTCGTTGAAAAGCCGGTTGTTCTCGATAAAAACGGCGCATTCGCTTGCTACCGATGTGAAAAGCTTTACGTCCGTTGAATCAAAATCGGGCTTGTTTAAACGGTTAATGGCGACCATCATTCCGATGATGCGGTTTTGAACCGTCTGCTTTTGGGCCGAAGAAACATCCGGCTTTTGATTGGAAGATTGCCGGTGTTGTTCTATATGGCCGCCTTTTTCTCTGCCGGACAAAGGTACGACGATAATGTTTCTTATGTTTTTGGGCCATTCGTATTTAAATGGGCGGTCAAAAGCGCTGTCTAAAAGGACCTCTTTGCCATTGTTGTTTTCCTCACGGAGCCGGTTGTATAAAAGCGACGTCAGGTGCTCATCCACGTCGATAACTCCCGCTCCT
>CAYLXJ010000019.1:11981-13581 GCA_964387385.1 uncultured Pirellulales bacterium | reverse complement strand
AATGAGCAGGCCCATCGTCTAAATAATCGATACTATCGCTATTATCATCGGCGAGATGACTAACACCACCTTCCGGAAGAAAAATAACATCAGTAAAAACACAACTAACATCGCCAATGGCGCCGAAACGGCCATTTGTATGAACATCTCGACTCCGAACGTGTCCTCCGCTACGGGCAGGCCCGTTATGAAATATTCCTCCTCACCTTTGAACGTTTTTATCTTCGCCCGCAACGATTTGTAAACGCGGTAGCTCAAGTCCTTGCTTGTCAGCGGCAGATACAAACACACCGCCTTTGCGTCTTCCGACACAAGCGTCCCCTTGAGAAGAGGATTATTCATCGCCTTGTCTCGTATCTCCAGCGCCTCTGCTTCTGTCGCGGGAGGTTTCCTAATCAGCCACTCAAACCTAACCTCACCCGGCCCGCCCTGCCCGATATGGTCAATCGTCGATGGCGCAAGTATATCGCCCTCAATAACGCCGACCTGTTCATCGGCTTTCTCCTTATTCGGCCAGGTTAGCGTCTTGGAAAATTCCGTAAGCTCATAAATCCTCGACAACGATTCCGTATTAAAAACGCCGTTAGGATTTTTGTTATTAACGATGCCCACGACTACAATATCGTGCAGGGCGAACTCCTCCTTGGCAAGATTGTGAAACACCCTCACCGGCTCATCTTTAGACAGCATATTCTCGGGGTCGGTATCAACCTTTATAAGCGGTATCAGCGCCCCCGTCGCCGCCGTAAATATCACCATCACGGCCGTTACGAGCTTATAGTGCTCTACCGAGTAATCCACAACCCCTTGTTTAAATTCCATACTCGTATACCTCCAACTCTCTCTAAATAGGTAATATAGCTCAACCTTACGGCCGGTATTTTACCCCCTAATTATCTCCCGGTGTGCCTAAAATTTCAAGCGTCTCCCCGATTACCGGCAAAGTCCTTGTCGTTATCTGCGGGTCGCTCATCTTGCCTTTGACCTCCACACGCACAACTGCCCGTCCAAGCCCTTCCGTCAGCGACTCTAATATCGACGGCTTCTTTGTCGCAAGCCGTCTGCCCCGCGCGGTCAGCGCCAAATCAATATCATTCGTCTCAAGGTTCAGCCGGCCCGTGCCGTTAAACGCCAGCGACCTGCCAGACAAATCTATCTGCCTGAAAAACACCTTGTTGTCATGTATATACCCATCGACCAGCATCTGGTCAAAAGCGTAATCACTCGGCTCAGTCAAATTAAGTACCTGCAATATCTTCGCCAGCGGCGACATCTTTCCCACTTCCATATCAATTATCTTAAGCCGGCACCTGCCCAGCCGAATTCTGTTATCAACCAGCGAACCGACTATGCTCAACGAGCCATTCATTGTCCCCGTGCTGTAATGCTCATCAGGCCTTGCCTCCTCGGGCCTGTCCGAAAGAAACTTCTTCAGGTCCGCCCCAGCTACGCTTGTCTCCAGCAGATATTCCACCCCCCCTTCGCCCGACGGACTCAACTGAATCCTGCCCGTCATTTTCCCGTCATAGAAATCCCCGATAAAATATCTCGACAGCCACGTTCTCGACACTGCCAAAGGCCTCCAGATGTGACTCCGCCG
>CAYLXJ010000019.1:0-11971 GCA_964387385.1 uncultured Pirellulales bacterium | reverse complement strand
ACGTTCTCGACTCCGGGTCGTATTCCAGCACCGTGTCCATCCTCGCCAGGGACTTCTCCTTGAATCTCACGTTTTGACCCGAAAAATTCACGTCCCCCGCCGTAATCTTCATCCCCTCCTCGTCGCCCTGCTTTGCCCTGCCTAACACCAGTTTTCCCGCCATACTCATCACTGACTCCACCGGCTCGCCCTGCACCCTGTGCAGCGCCTTTGCGGTTATTTCCTCGAGTGAAACTTGCGACTGAGTTACCGTTATCCTGCCCGTAATATCGTGCAAAGGATATGGCAGCAGATTGCAATCAATCGTGTTGCCGAGACACTCTATAATCAGCCGATTGCCGACGCACCCGACTTTTGATTTTTTGCCCGACTCGCCCGCAGGCCGCGGCGTGCTCACGTCCGCTATCAGGTTCACTTCCCCGCTGGGATTTAACGCCGTTACCATTTCGCCTATCGTTCCGGGCAATGCCCCGATTAGCTCCTCATTAAGTTCAATTTGCTTCGCACGCATCGACAGGCAATAATCTGCCTCCCCTTCCACGCCGCCGGGCCACACGTGCCCCGAAAATCCGACCGTGCCCTCCCCAAACCGCCCCGTTAAATTATCGATGTTCACGTCGTTCGGCTCGAAAACAATCTCGCCCATAACGTCCTTCACGAGTATCGGTATCACCTGTGCCTTTACTGAACTGCCTTTCGGGAACACCTTTGCCTTAAATGTCCCCGCCCCCTCGACGCCATCGGTATTATAAACATTTATTGTCGCGTCAATCAGCCCAGACATTTCAAACTGATTGTAAACATCTCTTTGCATCGCTGGCAGCGCCTGCTCTAATGTCATGTCCAGCGGTATGTCCCGGCATTGCGCCAAAACATCGTATGTCAGACGTCCTTTTTGCCTGAAATTCGCCGCGCCATTTATCGTTATCTCGCGCCCTTCCCAGGCCGATTTCACATTCGAAAATTCAATCTTCTCAGGCCCGAAAAATATCATCCCCTTTGTATGCCTCAACGGATAGCTGAATCCTGAAAAAGAGCTGTTCACGTCCAGAAGCTCAACTGCGATGGCTGTCTTTTTCTCATTCGCCGACAATCGGCTGCGGGAATAATTCACCGCCGCCACTCCGCTTGGTGTAAACGCCCTCCAGAACTTCTGCGCATCCCCGCCAAGTGCCTCGTATAAATCTTTCTCCAGCTGCATGTTGTCGCTGGTTATCTGTAATTGATACTTCCAGCTGGGCCCGAAGTCCGTCACCCAGCCAGCAAATCCCAGTTCCACCTCGCCATGCCTCCCGGAGAGATTCTCGAATCTAACGTCTTTTTCCGTAAGCTCTATTTGTCCTTTTATGTGCTCTATCGCGTATGAAAAACCCCTGTCGCAAACCGCCGCGTCGCTGCAGTAAACCGTCCCGAAAATCTCGCTTTCACTGATTCTCGACAGGTTACCCGAAACGCTCAATTCCATATCAATCCTGCCCGAGGGATTATAGTTGTAGAAAAATTTCTGCAGCGCGCCGACAAACGCTGCCCTTTCCTTCACCGACTCGGTATCAAACGAAAACAGCTTCCGACTTCGTTCAGTAACCGCCTGCAGACATATAAAATCCTTCACTTTCATCTTGAGCGTATATGCATTGTTCGGCTCGTATGTTATGTCCGCTTCTAATCTTTTCACCTCCCACGGCCGCTCGAATCCCGGCACGTCCTTCGACGTTAACCTTCCCGCCGCCACCACTCTACCGGGCCCCCAATATCCGATTATCACGCTTTTGTCTAACTCCTGCCCCCCCGCGCCTGATATATTAAAACTGTATCCGCCTCCTTTCAGCAGCTTCTCCGCAGGCCTGAAACTCGCCGACACAGGCCAGTTTCCCTCGCTTCTCACACGCCCGCCGATTACCCTGCTGTAATCAATCCTCCCATTATCAAACCACACAACCGGCAGTCGCCCCCCTGTGCCCTTCGGCGCCTGTATTTTCAACGCCGACAAATTCCACTCGACCCTGTCAGTGTCATACAACGCCCTCAGCTCAAAATCGTTTATCCATATTTCCTTGACGAGGGGACGAAACGTCAGCAAGCTCGACATGCGAAAACTCACATTGACTGTTTCTGCCTTCAATATCGAATTGTCGTAGCCCGCCGAAGCTTTTGGCCAGACCGTAAAGTCCTCGATACGTACCAATCCGTCAAAGCGAAAATCAACTGCCCCTGCCTCTATCCGCGTATTAGTCAGTTCTGAAAGTTGTCTCAGCGCAATCTTCGGTAGCACTCTCCCGGCAAACACAAGCGACGTCCACATCACAGCCACTGTCAGCAAAAACTCAAGAAACCACCCCCACGTCCTCCTGACCCGTCTGCTCACTCGCCCTTTCGAATCCTTTAACCTCACCTATCGTCGTCCTTTGACCTTTATCGCCTTGTCCGAAATATCATGCCTGTAATAGGCCCCCTCAAAACTAATCCTGGCCACCGCTTCATATGCCTGCGATTTCGCCTCCGCTATCGTTTCCCCCAAAGCCGTTACCCCCAGCACCCTTCCCCCTGCCGTAACTAATTTATTATACTTAATCAACGTCCCTGCGTGAAACACCACAACGTCCTTAAGTTTTTCCGCCTCATCAATCCCTTTTATTTCCTTTCCCTTTTCGTATTCACCCGGATACCCCCCCGAAGCCATCACAACGCAAACCGCCGGCCTCTTGTCCCATTCTAAAGTTACCTCGTCGAGCCTCTGCTCGCAGACGGCGTCAAACACCTCTAATAAATCGCTCTTAAGCCGCATCAAAATCGGCTGCGTCTCAGGATCGCCGAACCGCACGTTAAATTCAAGCACTCTCGGCCCCCCCGCCGTAACCATTACACCTGCGTAAAGCACACCTTTATACGGCGTATCATTTCGATTCATACAATCTACTACGGGTACTAAGATTTCCCGTTCAATCTGGCTCATCATCGCGTCCGTAACAATCGGTGCCGGGCTATAGGCCCCCATCCCGCCCGTATTTGGCCCCGTATCGCCGTCGCCTATCGGCTTATGGTCCTGCGACGACTCCATAACATATATGCTTCTGCCGTCAACAAACGCCAGTATCGACGCCTCTTCGCCTATCAGCTTATCTTCCACTATCACCTTGTCACCCGCCGCTCCGAAAATCCTCCCCACCATTATCTTCTCCGCCGCCAGTATCCCATCCGATGGCTCATCGCAAACTACCACTCCCTTGCCCTTCGCAAGCCCCGCTGCCTTGACAACCACCGGCTCATCCCTGCTCGCTATATACGCCTTTGCGTCCGCGAATCTCGTAAACGTCCTGCTCTCCGCCGTCGATACCGAACTCGACTTCATTATCTGTTTCGCGAACGCCTTGTCCGCCTCCAACTGCGCCGCCGCCCCATTTGGCCCAAACGCCTTTATCCCCGCCGCCTCGAACGCATCAACCGCCCCCGCCGCAAGCGGGTCCTCAGGCCCGATTACCGCAAGTTCAACCTTATTTTCTTTCGCGAACCTTATTAACCCATCTACGTCATCCGCGCTTATGGCTATGTTCTCCCCCCACCTGGCCGTCCCCGGATTCCCCGGCGCAATATATAATTTAGTAAGCTTCTTCGACTGCGCCAATCTCCACGCAATCGCGTCCTCCCTGCCCCCATTCCCCACCAGTAATACCTTCATCTTTTAAAACCCCTTTGCTCTTTCCTTTTTTATTTTTTCCTTTTTACTTTATTCATTACTCTACCAGCCCCTTTGCCTCCGCTCAACATTTTTCCCTGCGCCTTCCCATTATCCCAAACACCTGCTAACAACTTGATGATAAAAAGGTTTTTTTATGATATTATGATGCGGCGTGCAAAAATCAATGAAAACAATTTTGATTCGTTGTCCGAACTGGGTCGGGGATATTGTTATGGCCACTCCCGCACTCGACTGTTTCAGGCAAAATTTCCCGCAGGCCCGCATTATCGGCGTCCTCGGACCAAACGCCCAGGGGATTGTCCGGGACGGCCCATGGTTCGATGATTTTCTCGACTGCGAAGATAAAACTATCGCGGGTCTTTACAGTATGGCTGCTAAAATCCGAGCGATAAAACCGGATATGGCAATTTTAATGCCAAATTCTATTCGTAGTGCCCTTCCGTTCTGGCTTGCTCGGACAAAATATATCTATGGATACCGTAGAAACCTTCGCAGCCCACTGCTCTCAGGCGGCCCAAAACCTCTTCGCAAAAGCGCACGCATCATACCCCTTCCTATGCAGGACTATTATCTGGAAATTTGTCGCTGGCTCGGCCTTGCTTCGCCTGCCGTTAAAAAACCTTCGCTTTTCATCGGCCTGCAGCTTCAAAAACGTGCAGATACCCTTTTGCTCAAATACGGCGTCCGGCCCGGCGATAAAGTCATTGGCATCAATCCCGGTGCAAGCTTCGGCTCGTCTAAATGCTGGCCTGCTAAAAACTTCGCTAAAACTGCTGAACTTCTTCAGCAATATTTTAAGGCAGCTATCTTACTTTTGGCGGCCCCTGCCGAAGAAGAAATTGCCCGCGATATCCTCAATAAAACCTCGGTAAAAATTATCAACACCGCTCCCGACCGTATCGACCTCGAAATGTTAAAACCGCTTATCAAACGCTGCGACCTCCTTGTAACCAACGATACGGGTCCCCGTCATTACGCGGTTGCGTTTGACGTTCCGGCGGTTGTGATAATGGGGCCGACCGACCCGCGATACACTGCATCGAATCTCGATAAAACCATCGTGCTCCGTATGGACCTCGATTGCTCTCCCTGCCACAAAAAAACCTGCCCATCCGACCATCGCTGTATGACGCAGATTACGCCGGAAATGGTTTTCGAAGCCGGCAGAGAATTATTGAACGGGCAAAACTGATATGAAACCTTCTTATTACAGAGAAAAATGGCTCGCTCTGAAGGATTCCGCCGTTGACCACGGCGCAATGGCGCAATTAGTCAGGGAAATAGGCCATTCTTTCCTCGACCATTATTATCAGGACGGCCTCTATGAACAGGATTACATCGACCTGATATGTGAAATGGCCATGTTCTTCCCTCAAATCGAGCTTAGTAATATCGTCTCTACCATTTTCTTCAACGTGGTTATCGAGCAATTATGCGATGACTACGAGGATTTTCAGTTCAAGGCCTACAATCGCGTTATGTCTCAGGTGATTTTCTTCTGCCGCAATCTCCCCGCAGGCAAAGAGCTTGACCGCCGCCTTAATAAATTTCACCTTCATACTCCCGATGATATCGCCGGACGAGCCGAACGCATCCGCTCACGCGATTATAAAATCGATACCCTGAAAAAAAAGGTTCACCAAATCTTCGTTCTGTCACGCATTACTATCGGCGCAGACGTCGCTATCACGAGCGTTATCATCCAGCGTCTTGCGCTGCTGTTCCCCGAAGCCCAAATAATTCTTCTCGGAAGCCCCAAGCTCGCTGAAATCTTTTCCGCCAATCCACGTCTGAGAATAATTCGACTCGACTATACTCGCCGCGGAAGCATCCTCGAACGTTTCGACGCCTGGCACAGATGTCTCCAAATCCTTGACGAGCAAACAAAACCAGCGGGTAAAGACGCGGCTCTTGTCATTGACCCGGACTCTCGCATCCTGCAGCTTGGTATTCTTCCGGTAATTGATGATGAAAACTATTTGTATTTCGATACTCATGACGACCGGCCCTGTTCAAAAAACTCTTGTATGGCTGAGCTTGCCAACGCCTGGCTTGACAAAGTGTTCGGCCCCTCTGATTTCTGCTTCCCGCGCGTCTGGCTCGACCCTTACGTTCTCAAACAGGCCCGGCAATTGACAAATTTACTTATCAAAAACGGCTGCCGGAAAATCACAACAATCAATTTCGGCTTCGGCGGAAATCCACGCAAACGCCTCGGTCGCGATTTCGAGAAAAAACTCATTTCCGCGATTCTCAAACACCCAAAAACCGTCGCTATTCTCGACAGGGGTTTCGGCGATGAAGAATTGAACGAAACTCAGCAAATCATCGACGAACTAAAATCTGCGGGCTTCCCCGTCCGGCAGGCGATGAAGAATTGAACGAAACTCAGCAAATCATCGACGAACTAAAATCTGCGGGCTTCCCCGTCCGGCAGTCGAGTTTCGGTCATATCGACGCCTACAATTTCTCGCACGGCCTCCTGTCCCTCGAATGTAGCACGGGCCAAATCGCCTCCCTTATTGCCGCAAGCCACGACTTCATCGGTTATGACTCCGCCTGCCAGCACATAGCCGCAGCCCTGGCCGTCCCTACTATAACCATTTTCACCGGCTCCAATAATCCACGCTTTATTCGCCGATGGAGCGCCTGCGGAGATACCTCTTGCAGGGTCATTCACGTTAATACAATTTTCAATTGTGAAAATATTGATCTCGATGAGATTGTTGACCGTATTTTGGAAGAAAGGTCTCATCATAAATTATGAAAGTATTTTTTATTTATCCCAATGCCGGCTCTCAGGTTGGTTTCAATTACGGCCTGGCGCACATCTCTTCTGTTCTCGCTCAAGCCGGCCACAAAGTCGCTTTCTGGCAGCTCTGCGAAGACCTTGAACCTCTTCCTGACAAAAAACAATTTGTCGACAGAATCAAAAAAGAGTCCCCTGACCTCATTGGCTTTTCCGTCGTAACAAACCAGTGGAATTACGCCGAAAAACTTGCCTCCTGGATAAAAAACGCTTCGAATGTCCCCGTCGTCTGCGGCGGTATTCACGCCCTCGCCTGCCACCGTGAAATTCTTGAAACCGGCCTGTTTGATTACGTCTTTCGAGGAGAATGCGAAAACGCCTTTCTCGATTTTATCGAAAAATACAGTCATGGCCTTACCATCGACAGCGTCAGCAATCTAAGCTTCATCAAAAATGGCATGATAAAAACCAATGCCCTCGGACCTCTTCCCGATATTCAGCGCCTCCCCTTCAAGGACTACACCATTATGGATTTCCAGAAACTTATCGACGCAAAAAAGGGCTGGGTCGGCCTTATGGCCTCAAGGGGATGCCCATTCGCCTGTTCCTACTGTTTCAACCATAAAATGGTCGCCGCTTACAAAAACGACCTTAAATGCTCCTTCAAAGACCTCAACTACATCCGCCGGTTCAGTGTCAGCAGCGTAATTGACGAGATAAAATTTCTCCTTAATCATTACAGTCGTATCTCCGCCTTCATTTTCGATGACGACATTTTTACCTTTGATAAATCCTATATAAATGAATTTTCTCGCCTCTACAGGCAGACCTGTGAACTCCCCTTTGTCGTCAATGCGCATTTCAGCTTTTTCGACCGCTCGCTTGCATCGGACCTCAAATCCGCGAACTGCAAAATCGTAAAATTTGGTGTCGAGTCCGGCAGCGAAAAAATCCGCAAATCCATTCTCAACCGTCATATGACTAATCAGTCCATTATTCAGGCCATACGGCTTGTTAATGACACCGGCATGCACAGCTCCGTTTTTATCATTATTGGTTTCCCTTACGAAACTAAAGACGACGTCCTCGAAACAATCCGTCTGCTCGCACAGTCGCGTCCCGGCAGGTTCCGTTGGACGTATTTTTTCCCCTTCCCCGGAACAAAAGCTCACAGCATAGCTCTCGACGGCGGTTTTATTAACGATGAAAAACAGAAAAACCTTCCCAACTTTACTGATGACTCCTGCCTCGATTTTGGCCCCGAACACAACCTGTTTCTCAAAAAAATCGGCCGAATTATGCCCTGGTTCGTCAACGCTTATTCCGACCTCCCTGTCGCCGATTTTTACCGCGGCAAAATCAATGAAATCCTGAAATTAAATGAGACCCGGTGGAACCAAATCTCCTCAGGCCTTCACAACCAGGATAAACAATTCTCGGAGCAATTCTGCAAAAAAGGTCTCTCCCATTATGCAATCAAATACAATCCCTTTATGGGCGTCATTTCCGACTATTTCCTGCAAGACCTTTCCCCTTGAAAAATCCTCGCATAAAAAAACCGGCCCGCCGAATTATTTTCGTCAGGCCGGATAATCAAATCGCAAACATTTATTTACTCTTTTTTCAGTCCCTCTTTCTTTTCCTTTTGTATCGCCTCATACACCTCCTTGCGATGCACAGGCACTTCTTTCGGTGCAGTTATCCCCAGACGCACCTTATCTCCTCTAACATCAACGATTGTAACCTCCACGTCGTCGCCAATCATTATGCTTTCATCTTTTTGCCTGCTGAGCACCAGCATTAAATCAACTCCTTTTGTAAATCGGGCTATCCATATATAATTTTTACGCGGTTGATTGTCCCGCTGTTCGTCTCCCCTTTTTCATCTACCACCCGCTGTGTTACAAACTGAAAATCCAACTAATTCTTCGGCCAATTTTAGACGCAAAAATAACGAATTTTCACTTTGCCTTGACGATGTCGTCTCATTATAGGACTCTCGATATATAAGTCCTTATTTAATAAGAGGTTATATTAAGAATTTGCTATTAAAAAAAGATAGTCGTTTGCGGTATGAAAACGGGTTAAAACGTGTTTTTAGCCTGTTTCAATCTCGGTTTGCCTTTGATACTCGTGACTTGCCGCAAGCCAGTAACCGGCTATTGAGCCGATTGTTCCGAACACGACTACCTGAATTGGAAGCACTGTTAAAACAGGACTTGAGAAAAATAACGCCGGCCAGCGTCCCGCGAAATATAAAAGGACTTCCTCTTTACCGTAAACTCTTACTGCTATAGGGGTTATCAAAACGGTTGATATAGCAGGCCATATGTAACTCAGGTTCAACACCTTCATGACCAGATATCCTACTATTCCGTAGGTCAATAAGACCGCGAAAACAATCTGCGAGGTCGCCGGCTGGGCAGTCGCCACCCCGTAAGTCGGCTCAACGAGCGCAAAATCTCTCGCGAAGATTCCGATAAAAAACTGCCCCACCACGGCAGAACCCACAATCGCCGCTATTACATTCATATAATCACTTGCGTTTAACTTCTTCGCCTTTATATCGTCAGACACATTTGCCTTTGCAGGCCGGATTAATCCCCAGCCCAAAAGCGTTCCCAGAAAGCCCGCTGCTATTATGGCCAGCCACAGAAGCGGTTCCCAGCTCATCATCGTAAAAAACTTCTCACGCATCTCAACTGACGTGTTCATTTGCATAAGCTGGCCTATACTTCCGCCGCGAACAGCCCAAACGACAAGTCCGGCGGGAACGGCCAGTATTCCAATTTTGCTCCCGTAAGGCCAGGACAAAAAATAACTGACAAGGCCTATGCCGAGCGCGATGCCGATTAGCGTTACAATATCAAGAAAGCCAATCGTGCCGCTGACAATTGAGACGACGCCAAAGGGGTCGGCAGGCACTACTTTCGGCCAGTAATAAATCCCTATCAGGGCCACGCCCACCGCCGACACAATCGCTATACGAAATCTTATTGTCCAAGTCATTTCCATAACTTTTGCCGACGGTAAGATACCATCGGCATCGTTTGTTGGCAATAGTTTTGTGGACTGAATATCGCATGTATAAATTCCAGATTTACACCCTTTGTTTAAAACAAGATTACGACGCTGAGGAAAGACGCTTCTCGGCAAAATAATCCTGTGCATCACATAACTGCCGAGAATTGTTATGAAAACCAGCATAGGCAAAACGGCTATAAGGAAATAAGCATTATGCCAATTGATGCGAGAAACTGTATTGTTTAGTATGAGGCACATGTTGGAAAGACGCGGAGAAAACGAGGTATCCTGAAGAAAAGTATATATAATCACCAGCGTAAGAATGAGCGTTCTGTAAAAATAAATGTGGGTTAAGTTTTTATAAAAGTGCGGCCGGCAACGGGTTGCCCAATCCGCAAGGCCATTGGGGCTTTGGGATTGATATAAATTTTTGGGGAGCCGGCGGCACCAGAAAAAATAAACCGGCCCTCTCCAACGGCAAATCCCGGGGGGCCGGGATGTTATTTGTTGCGGACAAAGTCCGCAACAAAAATTCCAAGCACGAAATCCTAAATTCGAAACAAATTCAAATGACCAAAAGAAAAATATTTTAAACAAGAAAAATTACCTTCTTAATTGGATTGCAGAACATAGAACTAAGATCTCAGAATTAAATCAACCGCTTACATTCTCTTGTAACGAGGGCCGCCGGCGCCTTCGGGAGCGGTCCAGCGGATATTATCGAATGGGCATTTTCTCTGACAGGTTTTGCAGTGGAGGCAGTTTGAGGGGTTGGCGGGTTTGACGACGTTGTGGATTGTTTCATAAACACCGGCGGGACAAAACGTAATGCAGGGGCTGTGCAGAACGGGGGTGCATTTCGTCCGGCAGATATTGGAATCCAGAATCGACAAGTGGCTGGGGCTGTTCTCGCGGTGATGGGTGCCGGCCATCGCGGTGAAAGTGTCTTTGTCGAAATTATGATTGGGCTTGAGACGGTACCTGGCAACCGTCATTGCCTCGTAGTCCTTTTCGACATTGAAAACGGGCAAGAGTTTGCCGAGGATTGAGAGGGGCATACCCTGCAGAGGGCCGAATTTGGCGACGGTCTGGCGGAAGGTCGCGGCGGCTTTCATTTCCTTTGCGACGTTCGATTTTAAAAGCAGGTTCGTATATCGCTGGGCCGACTGTTGAGGGGTTTCAATTGACTCGGCGATTGCCTTAGCTGCCAACATCCCTGAATCGATGGCGTTGTGAAGTCCCTTGATTTTAAGCATATTAACGAAGCCGGCGGAATCGCCGACGATTATGACGTTACCTTTGCCGATTGCATCCGTAACCGGGTCTCGCGGAACGGCATACCAGCCGCCTTCGGGAATCATTTTTGCGCCAGCTTCGACGACGGCGCCGCCCTCAATGAATCGCCTGATGCGCTTATGGCCTTTGAGAAGCATCAACGCATCCTGCGCATTAAAATCGTAATATTTCCAGTCGAGGCCGACAATCATACCGACGGCGAGATGTTCGGCCTGTCCGGCGTAAACGATTCCGCCTCCGAACATTGCTGGGCCGATGACGGGCGTCCAAATGGGATAGCCCATCGCGTGAACAACGCGGCCAGATGTAAACTCGGCGTATTGCTCGGGCTTTACCTTAATCAGTTCTTTGACGCCAATTGAGTAAAGCTGATTTACTTTGCGCTTGAGGCCGGCTTTGGTTACGAATTTTTCGGTCAAAAGGCCGTCGCAGCCCTCTGCGAGGACGATGAATTTGGCCTCGATTACTTCGCCGGGGACATAATTGGGCTGCTTGTTGCCTTCTTTATCGAGACCCTGGTCAACCAGTTTGACGGCCGATGCGCCCGTTTCATTGACGAAAATATCATCGGCGGCGAAACCGCACAGGACCTCGACGCCGAGGGATTTAGCGATTTGACTGAGCCACTTTGTGAGCTTGCTGATTGATATTGAATAATCGCCGATATGGGTCATCTGACCAAAGCCGAGGCCAAACATTTTCGCCAAACGAATCGCGAAATGTATATTGAAGCCGAATTGTTTGCCCAGCAAAAACAGAACATCGTCTTTATCGACCGTGTTGGCCAGCACGTCCTTCGCCACGTCTGTATCTCTCCAGCCGGGACTTGCGGCGTCGAGGAGCGTATGAAGCGGCTCTTTTTCGAGGACTGCGCCGGAAAGGTTATGGTTGCCGGGTTCAGCGCCTTTTTCGATAACGCACACCTCGGCTTGCGGCATGAGTATTTTAAGCTGAATCGCACAGGACAGGCCCGCCGGCCCGCCGCCCACTATCAAAACCTCGACTTTATTGAGATTATTGTCAGCCACTACGATACCTCCTGTAACGCGGCGATTAAATCGGGGATGATGTCTTCGGCGGTGCCGACGATATAATAATCGCACTGTTTGAAAATGGGTGCGTTGTGGTCGCTGTTAATCGCGATGATTGTCTCAGTGTTTGCAACGCCAATCATATGCTGAATAGCGCCCGATATTCCGACAGCG
>CAYLXJ010000018.1:0-13792 GCA_964387385.1 uncultured Pirellulales bacterium | reverse complement strand
ACCCTCCCTATAAAAACTGCGTTTTGGGGCTGAAAAATGGAACTGATAAAAAAGATAAAAGAAGCGGAAACAGAGTCGCAGCGTTTAATCGAGCAGGCCAAGACACAAGCTGCTGACTCGTTGTCAAAATCCAGACAATCGGAGCAGCAGGCGCTCGAGCAGGCCGAGCGCGACAGGAAAAAGGCGATTGATTCGGCTATTGCCGCCGGCCAGAAGCAGGGCCAGACGGAAGCGCAGGCGCTCAAGGCCGAAGGACAGAAAAAACGCGAGCAGTTGCGCGCCAAAGCGAAAGCGCAAATGAACGCCGCCGTATCGAAGGTATTGGAGCGCCTGAGGAAATAAAATGGCAGTCGTAAAAATGGCCAAAATTATGATAGTAAGTCACCGCGGCGAGGCGAGCCAACTGCTTGAGGCGCTTCAGCAGGAGGGTATTTGCCAGATATTGGACGCCGAGTCGGCCGCGATAAGCAAACAAATCAAGGAGCTTGCCAAAGGCGGGGAAAGGCCTCGCGATGTCGAGGAGGAGCTTAGCCGGCTTGCAAAGGCAATCGAGTTTTTGAAACCATACACTAAAAAAGAAGGCGGCCTTGCCGCGGCCTTTGCGCCGAAGGCAGTCGTTGATAAACAGACATACCGGCAGGTAACAAGCGACAGGTCGTTGCCGGAAATTGTCGAGCAGTGCAACGCGATGCAAGCCGCGATTGAAAAAGACGAGACGGAAATCGATAACCTTACTACCCGCCTTGAGGAGTTATCGCCCTGGGAGGGACTTGAGGTTGCGATTGACGAATTTCACCGGCTCAAGCAGGCCAAAACCTGGGTCGGGCTTGTGCCTGACCAGCGATTCGAAAAATTACTGCAGGACATAACCAACGCGGGCGGCTTTCTCGAAGAGGTCGCGCAAACAAAGGGCAGGCATGCCTGCATAGTCGTAGGCCACATAAGCCAGGCGGAGGATTTTTTAAGGATTTTACGCTCTGCGGAGTTCGAGCAGGCAAATTTCGCGGGGATAAAGGGAACGATTGCAGAGGCGATTAAGGAAGTATCGCAGCGTCTTGAAAGGGCCAAAAGCGACCTCGCGGAGAAAAAGCACAAGGCCTCGGCCCTTGCCGATAACCTTTTGAAAATCGAGATTCTTTACGACCACTACACCAACCTCCTCAAACGCCAGCAGACGCAATTGACCGCGCCGGCAACGCAGGCCACGGTAATTTTAGAGGGCTGGGTCAAGCAGAAGGATTTCTCACGACTTGAAAAAATCGTAAACAGTTTCACCGCGTCGAGCTTGCACAAAATTGAACCCGCCGAAGGCGAGGAAATTCCCGTCGAAATAGAAAACAAAATCATCGTCAGGCCCTTCGAGGTTATCACCCGCCTTTACGGAATGCCTAACCGGACAAGCGTTGACCCGACTGTTTTTCTGGCGCCGTTTTTCGCGTTGTTTTTCGGCCTGTGTCTGGCTGATGCCGCTTACGGACTGATTATGATTGTCCTGCTGGCCTGGGTCCTGAAAAAAATGCAGGGCGACAAACTTATAATCTGGATGCTCGCTATGTGCGGCGTAACGACAATGCTTGCCGGCGTTCTTACCGGAAGCTGGTTCAGCGATGCCCTGCAGCAGTTTGAGTTTCTGGCGTTTCTGCGGCCCATTAAAGACCGGCTGATGTGGTTCGACCCGATGAAGCAGCCGATGCTGTTCTTCCTCTTGTCGCTTGGTTTGGGTTATGTGCAGATTCAGTTCGGCTTTTTTATTGCCCTGATAAATAACCTTCTCAAAAAAGATATTCCAAGCGCGCTTTGCGACCAGTTGACCTGGATAGTTCTGTTAAATTCGCTGCTTGGCCTGGGCCTCAGCAAGGCAGGCGTGCTTCCGGCGGGACTTTCAAAGGTTTTCGGAATTTTGGCCTTGATTGCTGCGGCCGGGGTTTTGGTTTTCAGCGGCCACGCGCAGGGATGGAACGTCGGGCGGTTCGGGATTGGACTGTTTAATCTCTTCAGCACCGTTTTCTTCGCGGGAGATATCCTCAGCTACGTTCGTCTGATGGCGCTGGGTATGGTGGGTTCCGGCTTTGGTATGGCGATTAACGTTTTAGTTAAGCTTGTTATGGACGTGCCTTACGTGGGCTGGATTCTGGGTGCGGTTGTTTTCGTCGGCGGTCATTTGTTCAACCTGGCGCTGTCGATGCTCGGCGCTTTTGTGCACAGTTTACGGCTGCAATTCGTTGAGTTTTTCCCCAAGTTCCTTGTAGGCGGCGGACACGATTTTACCCCGCTCCGCAAGGATTATCGTTATATTTCCATAGAATCGAAAGGTTTGAACGCTACCAAAACGGCAAGTTGAGAATTATAGAAGGAGAAAATTATGTTTGAAGCAATGGGATTAACGTTTGCAATAGCAGGGGCTGCAATAGCGGTGTTTTTGGCAGGTATCGGCTCGGCGGTCGGTCTCGGTATCAGCGCCAAAAGCGCCACCGGCGTCCTGAGCGAAAAACCGGAACGCTACGGAACGCTGATGCTGATGGTCGTGCTGCCGAGCACCCAGGGCATCTATGGCTTTGTCATAGGGCTGTTCGTGATGATAAAGCTCAATATGTTCGGGGGGCAAATGGCGGAAATCACCGTAGCACAGGGACTGGAGATTTTCGCGGCCTGTTTGCCCGTTGCCGTTGCAGGATTAATCAGCGGAATCCATCAGGGCAAGACCGGTGCAGCCGGCATTATGATGGCTGCAAAACGCCCCGAAATGGCGTTCAAAGCGGGCGTCGTTTACGCGGCAATGGTCGAGCTGTATGCGATTCTCGGCTTTCTCGTATCGCTGCTGGTTATCCTCATGGGAATAAAAATTCAGACCGGGACCGTATAAACAACCGCTTATTTATCGGGGAATAAAATGGATGGCGCTCAGGTAATAGAAAAAATACTGTCGGACGCGAAGGCCGAGGCACAAAAGATTAAGAATGAGACCGATGCGAAACTCGCTCAAAAACGCGCAGAGGTCGATAAGCAGCTCGACGAATACCGCAAACAGACCGAGACCCTTGCGCAGAAGGCGGGCGAAAACGCCAGACAGCAGGTGCTTTCAACGGCTCGGATGGAGCTGGCAAAAGAATATCTTGCCGAGAAGACGAAGCTCCTCGATGAGGTTTTCGCCGAGGCGCAAAGGCGTCTGGATCAGATGGCCGATGACGAATATCGCAACCTTGTGGCCAAGCAGATGTTAGACGCCGTAGAGACCGGCGACGAGGAAGTGATTATCGACACCAATGAAAAGCGCATCGACCAGTCGCTGATAAATCAGGCGAACGGCGCTAAAAAATGGAACCTTCAGCTCGCCGCCCAGAGAGAACCCATCGGCGGCGGGTTTATTCTCAAAAAAGGAAATATCAAAAAGAACTGCTCGCGGAGTGTTGTGCTTAGTCGAATCAGAAACGAGCTTGAAATTGAACTGGCGAAGACGCTTTTTGCCTGATGAATAAATGACGGCAGTGCTTGAAAATCCGCTGATTGATTTTTTCAGATACCCGCCGATTGGCGAGGACGACTGGAATTACGCTTTCGAAACGGCCCAGGCGCGGGCGCTCGAGACGCATATGATTAGCCGCGCGACGTTTGTGGATATGGCCAATGCCGCCGATTTCGAAGAGGCCGCGGAGTTTTTGCGGCCGACGGAATACGCCCTGCCGAATGGCGCGATATCGGCCCTCGACGGAATTTTAATGGCCCGCAGGTCGTTTCTGCGAGAGCAGTTTGCCGGCTGGATGCACAATAAGCGGATTCTGGCGCTATTCAAGGCAAGAGACGATTTTGCAAACCTGCGGTTAGCGGTCAGACGCGCGATGACAAAAAAGCCGATAGGCGGCGATTACAGCAGCGACGGGAATTTCCCGCCTGAGCAGCTTGCGGAGGTCTTTGAAAACGAAAAATACGAAATGCTGCCCCGTTATATGGCAGAGGCGGCCGAGCGGGCAGTTGTTATGTATTACGGCGACAAGGACATACGCTCAATCGATTACGCGATTGACGCGGCGCAAGCCGAACATGAATTGACTGAAGCGCACAAATTGAAAAACGAATTTTTACTCGGGCTTTTCAGAATAAAAACAGACCTGGCGAATATAAGGACAATGATGCGTCTGCGTTTCAGGCAGGCCGAACAGCGAAACGTGTTTTTGCCCGGCGGATACGTCGAACGGGACAAATTGCTGCGAGGTCTTGAAGCGGCAGGCGACGGTCTGGCGGCGGTATTTTTCGCGACGCCTTATTTTGAAATCGTTCAGGCGGGAGCGGCATACGCGGCTTCAGAAAAGTCATTTTTGAAAATAGAGCAGCAGTGCGACGATTATCTTGCGGGCTTTTTGCACACGACAATCAGTGTAGCCGTAGGCCCGCAGCCGGTTATGGCGTATTTTCTTGCCAAAGAGCGTGAGATACGAACGGTCCGGCTGGTATTAACCGCCAGGAAAAACCAACTGAGCCCTAAACTTATTCTGGATCGGATTGGATAGTATGGAAGGTAAGGTTGCAGTTTTAGGTGATGCTGATTTTGTGATGCCGTTTTCGGCTCTGGGAGTCGATACGTTCCCGACGGGCGATACGGCTGAGCAGACATTAGCGGCGGCCGAAAAAATAGTCGCGGGCAAATATACTCTTGTCGTAGTTGCCGAAACAAGCGCAAAGGCCGCTGAAGAGGCGTTCGCGGGCGCGCAGAAAACGCCTACGCCCTGTCTTGTGGTCGTGCCTTTTACGACCGAGCCGGAGGGCTTCGCGACAAGAGCGCTTGGCAAGGTTTTGAAAACAGCAACAGGTATTAATATTCTCGAAGGTAGCTAAAAATGAGCGAGACAAAAGGCAAAATAGTAAAAGTGGCGGGACCAGTCGTAGTGGCCGAGGGTATGGCCGGCTCAAGAATGTATGACGTCGTCCGCGTTAGTGAAATGAATCTTATCGGCGAAATCGTCGGTCTTAAAGGAGACCTGGCGTCGATACAGGTTTACGAAGAGACGACGGGTATCGGCCCCGGCGGGCCTGTGGTCGATACCAAGGCGCCGCTGAGCGTCGAGCTTGGGCCGGGACTCATTGAGAGTATTTACGACGGGATTCAAAGGCCGCTGGATTCACTGGTTAAGGCCGAAGGCGAGTTTATGAGCCGGGGCAGCGCAATGCCCGGCCTCAACAGGGAGAAGAAATGGCATTTCAAGCCGACAGTTAGCAATGGCGCTGATGTAATCGCAGGCGACATCATCGGCGAGGTCGATGAAACGATTCTGGTTAAGCACAGGATTATGGTGCCTGCCGGCGTGAGCGGCAAATTGCAGGATATCAGGGAAGGCGATTTCACAGTCGAGCAGACGGTCGCGATTGTGGCCGGCGATAACGGCACAAGGAATGAAATCAAGCTGATGCAGAAATGGCCCGTGCGAGTCGCCAGGCAGGTCAAGAGACGGCTTGCGCCCAACAAGGTCCTCGTTACGGGCCAGCGAGTCGTCGATGCGTTTTTCCCGCTTGCCAAAGGCGGGACGGCCTGTGTGCCGGGACCTTTCGGAACGGGAAAAACCGTCGTGCAGCACCAGCTTGCCAAGTGGATTGACGCGCAAATCGTTGTGTATATCGGCTGCGGCGAACGGGGTAACGAAATGACCGACGTTCTTACGGAGTTCCCGCACCTCAAGGACCCGCGAAGCGGTGAACCATTGATGAAGCGTTCGGTCCTGATTGCCAATACGTCGAATATGCCCGTCGCGGCAAGAGAGGCGTCGGTCTATACGGGAATAACGATAGCGGAGTATTTCCGCGATATGGGTTACACGGTCGCCCTTATGGCTGACTCCACGAGCCGATGGGCCGAGGCGATGCGCGAGATTTCAACGCGCCTTGAGGAAATGCCCGCCGAGGAAGGGTATCCCGCTTACTTAGGCGCGCGAATGGCGTCGTTTTACGAAAGGGCAGGACGAGTCGAATGCTCAGGCAAGCCCGAACGCGAAGGGGCGCTTGCGATTATCGGCGCGGTAAGCCCTCCGGGAGGCGACCTGTCGGATTCGGTCGTGCAGGCGACGCTGCACGTCGTAAAGGTCTTCTGGTCATTGCAGGCACGGCTTGCCTACGCCAGGCACTTCCCCGCAATCGACTGGCTGACGAGTTACTCATTCTATAAGCAGTATCTCAAGGAAGGTTTCGACGATAAGGAGCGAGGTCTGGAAATGGAGCGTTTGACCGTCGAGGCGATGGAACTGCTCGAACAGGAGTCACAGCTTCTGGAAATCGTCCGGTTGGTCGGCGCCGAAGCGCTTTCGCCCAAGGACCGGCTGGCGCTGGAAACCGCGAGGTCGATTCGAGAGGACTTCCTGCACCAGAACGCTTTCCACGAGGTCGATACGTTCGCCTCATTAGATAAGCAGTATGAAATGCTCAAAACGATTCTGCACTTCCATAAGGAGGCGCTTAGCGCGATAAATGCGGGTGTTGAGACGTCGCAGATTTCCAAACTGCCCGTGCGCGAGGACATAGCAAGGGCGAAATATATTCCGGAAAAGGAAATGGCCAAAATCATCGCAATTCGCCAGACAATCACACAGCAGATAAAACAGTTGGAAACAACGGTGGCCGCGGAGAAATAAAACGAACTAAACTAAACGGGAGTTGCAAATGCTTTCACTTAAGGAATATCAGACGGTAACGAACATCGCCGGGCCATTGATGATGGTCGAAATGGTCGATGACGCCAGGTATGCCCACATCGTCGAGATTCAGCTTGCCGACGGCTCACTGCGGCACGGCCAGATTCTACAGGTCGAAAAGGACAAGGCGCTTGTGCAGGTATTCGAGGGCACAAGCGGTATCGACGTCAAGGACGCGAAGGTGAGGTTTTTAGGCAGGCCGCTCGAATTGGGCGTTTCGCCGGATTTATTGGGCAGGGTATTTAGCGGCTTAGGCGAGCCAAAGGACGGCGGCCCGAAAATCATCCCCGACAAGCGATTAGACATTAACGGAAGCCCTATCAATCCTTACGCTCGTGACTATCCCAACGAGTTCATACAGACCGGCATCTCGACAATCGACGGCCTGAACCCCTTGGTCCGCGGACAGAAGCTGCCGATATTCTCAGGCGCTGGTTTGCCTCACGATGACTTGACCGCACAGGTCGCAAGACAGGCGACCGTGCTCGGCAAGGGTGAGCAGTTCGCGGTGGTATTTGCTGCGATGGGTATCACATTCGAAGCGGCGCAGTTTTTCATCGACGATTTGCAAAGAACGGGCGCTATCGAACGTGCAGTAATGTTTATAAATCTTGCCAACGACCCGGCTATTGAGCGAATCGCCACGCCCCGCTTTGCGCTTACCGCAGCCGAATATCTTGCGTTCGATTTGGATATGCACGTGCTGGTCATTCTCAACGATATGACCAACTACTGTGAGGCATTGCGTGAAATCAGTGCGGCCCGTAAAGAGGTGCCGGGCAGACGCGGTTACCCCGGCTATCTATATACAGACCTTGCGACGGTTTATGAGCGAGCGGGCAGAATCAAAGGTAAAAAGGGTTCGATTACGATGGTGCCGGTGCTGACGATGCCGGAAGACGACAAGACCCATCCTGTGCCGGACCTTACCGGCTATATCACCGAGGGGCAGATTATTTTATCGCGGTCGCTTCATCGCAAGGCGATTTCGCCGCCGGTAGATGTGCTGCCCAGCTTGTCGCGTCTGAAAGACAAGGGTATCGGCAAGGGCAAGACCCGCGAGGACCACGCCGATTTGTATAACCAGCTTTACGCCGCCTACGCCAGAGGCAAAGAGGCGCAGGAGCTTGCGACGATTATGGGTGAGGCCGCACTTTCGGACGAGGACAAGAAGTATATGAAGTTCGCCGACAGTTTCGAGGCCAGATACATCTCGCAGGATTATTACGAGAACCGCACCGTCGAGCAGACGCTCGATTTGGGCTGGGAGCTTCTCAGTATGTTCGAGAACGCCGAATTGAAGCGCATCAGAGTCGAGCTAATCGAGAAATATATGCCGAGGTTTCGCAAGACGAAACCGTAACGGGTAATAAAAAATGCTACAGAATGTGAACGCAACGAGAATGGAATTGCTGGCGCTTCGCCGGCGAGTGGGTCTTGCCATCAGAGGCCACAAGCTGCTAAGCGAGAAGCGCGACGGCATATCGCGATACCTGATAAAAATAGCGCGGGCGATTCAGCCATTGCGCAAAAAAGTCGAGGCCGAGCTTATGGAGACCTCGCGCCGGTTTATGCTGGCTCGCGCCTCAATGGAGCCGGAGCATACGAAAGCCGCTTTGGAGGTGCCGACGAAAAAATTCTCGCTCGCTGTTAAATTGGCCAGCGTTATGAACGTCCGGGTCCCCGAACTTACCAAGCAAATCGCGGGCGACATCATCTGCTACGGCTACGCTACGACCTCGGGCGAAATGGACGTTGCGTTAATGGCCCTTGAGCGGGCGTTTGATTCGCTTATCGAGCTTGCCGAAAAGGAAAAACAGGCACGATTATTGGCAGTTGAGCTTCAAATGACCCGCAGGCGCGTCAACGTCCTTGAGCATGTCGTCATTCCTGAATTGCACGAGACGATTAAGTTCATTTACGACAAATTGGGCGAGGCAGAACGCGACAATACCTCACGCCTTATGAAAATCGCCGACATCATCCGCGCTTAAAAGCAGCATTTCTTTTTTTACCGGTTTATTGCTTTGGCGGAAGCAGTGCGTCGAGTAGCGGCTTTATCCAGGTCTTCTTTTCGACGTCGTAAACGGCAAAATCGGAATCGAACTGCCAGTAGTGGAAACTGAATCCCCGCTCGATTGCGGCATCGGCGATGAATTTGGTATAGAGTGCGCGGGAATCCATATCGGCCCTTGCGTAGGCCCCGAATTCACCGAGATTCATCGGGCGGTTATTTTGTTTTGCCCATTCGGCGGCGATATCTAACGCCTTTGTGATTGCCTTTTTTTCCGAGTCGCTGCCTGTCCATTTTGTGCCGAGCCAGGCGTTGGAATCCCTGTCGGTCACCCAGGTAGCCCCCTGATGGGTGAACGGCATCGGTTCGTAATAGTGGACTGAAACGATGATATTGCGGTCGTCCTTAGGCAGTGCGAGCGGTTTGAGATTCGCGATGGTATTGGCCCAGGCAGGCCCTGCGACGATGGTTCTGTCGGGATTGGTCTTGCGGATAATTTCAATTGCCCTTTTGAGCACAGCATTCCAGTGTTTTACCAGCTCGCCCATCGGCTCATTTAGCGGCTCAAACAATAGCTTATCGGGGTAATTTTTATAATGCTCTGCAATCTGCTCCCACAGCGCAAAATATTTTTCCTTCTGGCCGTTGGGGTCGCTGTTTAGTTCATTGAAGTGATGGATATTGAGAATTGCCGGCAGGTTCCGCGACATGGCGCAGTTGACAGCCCAGTCAACTCGTTTGAAAAAATCGGGGTCGATAGTGTAGGGCGGCTCATCCAACGCGTGGGCCGACCAGCGAACCGGAATGCGGACGGAGTCGAGGCCGGCGTCCTTTATCGCCTGAAAATATTCTTCCTTAAGAGTAAATCCCCACGCGCCTTCCTCGGGCGCATCGAGGGCGTTGCCTAAGTTGACGCCTCGGCCAAGCATCTTATTCACTGCAAAGGCATCAGGATTTGAATTTGGTTCGGCGGCCATACTACAAGCAGCCATTATTGTTAAAGCCAGTGTAACTAATACGAATGTTTTTGTCTGTTTCAACATAATCTTCAACGCTCCAAAAATGAAAGTTAAAATCAGGGTTCATATTTACAATTACTGTTTCGGCGGGATTACAGCGTCCAGAAGTCCCTTGTGCCAGGTTTTGGTTTCCGTGTCATAGACGGCGAAATTGGCGCAGAAATCCCAGTATGACATACTGAAGCCCCGCTCGGCCGCCTTCTCAGCGACGAATTTGGTCCAGAGAACGCGGGAGTCCATATCCGCTTTTTTGTATGCGCCGAACTCACCTAAATAAATCGGCCGGTTGTTTTCCTTCCCCCACTTGGCTGCGACGTCAAAATCCTTTGCTATGCGCAATTTTTCCTGGTCTGTGCCGGTCCATTTCATTCCCACCCAGCTGGTTGAGTCCTGATGAGTTATCCAGGGAGCGCCCTGATGGGTAAATCTGTATGGCTCATAATAGTGGAAGGTTACAACGATGTTGCGGTCGTCTTTGGGCAAATCAAGGTTCTTGAGTTTATAAACCTCGTTGAAATTGGCCGGGCCTATGACGATTATTCTGTTGGGATTGGATTGCCTGATGACGGCAAGCACCTCTTTAATAAGCTCATTCCACTGCGGGATACCAAGCTTGTCCTGCGGCTCGTTCAACGGCTCAAACAACAGCGTCGCGGGGTAATCCTTATAGTGCTCGGCAATCTGTTTCCATATCGCCAGAAACCATTCCTTTTTATTGTTCGGGTCGCTGTAAAGCTCATAGAAGTTGTGCGTGTTGAAAATCAAAACGAGGTTCCGCGACAGTGCGTTTTTTACGGCCCAGTCAATCCGGCTAAGGAAATTGGGGTCGATGGTATAAGGCGGCTTGTCATCGGTGTGAGTTGACCAGCGGATGGGAAGGCGTATCGAGTTGAAGCCCGCGTCTTTTATAAGCTGGAAATACTCTTCCTGGAGCGTGACTTCCCAGTCGCCTTCTTTCGGCGCTTCGAGGGCGTTGCCTAAATTGACGCCTCGGCCGATGAGTTTGTTGATTTCGAAGGCGTCAGGTTCTGCCGATAAAACCACACAACAGGTGAATCCTAAAATAATCGCTGCCAAAACTATTTTCTTGAACATAATTTATCTCCTTATTGTTTCGGCGGTACTAAAGCTTCTAAAAGCTCTTTGTGCCAGGTTTTGGTTTTCGGGTCGTAAACGCCGAATTCAGCGCAGAAATCCCAGTAATGCAAGCTCCAGCCGTGACCGGCGGCGGTATCGGCGATAAATTTCGTCCATCTTGCACGCGACTCCATATCCGCTTTCCTGTATGAGCCGAATTCACCCAGGTTAATGGGCCGGTTGTGTTCTTTACTCCAGGCGGCGCCGACGTCGAAAATATCGGTCATTGCCTTTTTTTCCGCGACGCTTGCCGTCCACTTCGTGCCGAGCCAGGTATTAGAATCGCCGTCAAAATTTTCTGCTCCGGCTGGGACCTCCTGCCCGATGAATTTCATTTCTCCTATGGATTTGAGAATTTTTTCTTTTATCATCCAGGGCGCACCCTGATGAGTGAATTCGTGCGGAAAATAGTGATGGACCGTAACGATTATGTTTCGGTCGTCTTCAGGCAGCTCGAGAAGTTTAAGATAAGTAATCCAACTGTCATTGGCTGAGCCGATGACAATTGTTCTGTTCGGATTGTTTTTGCGAATAACCGCAAGCGACTCTTTGAGCCACTCGTTCCACATCTGCGGCGTCAGCGCATCATCCGGCTCGTTATAAATCTCAAACAGAAGCGCATCGGGATAGTCCTTGTAGTGCTCGGCGATTTGTTGCCACAAGGCCATAAACCTTTCCTTATTCGCCAGCGGCTCGGTGTAAAGCTCCATAAAATGATGCATATTTACAATTATCGGGAGGTTTCGCGAAATGGCGCAATTTATCGCCCAGTCAATCCTTTCAAAAAACTTCGGGTCAATGGTATAGGGCGGTTCTGTTTTGGCGTGGGCTGACCAGCGGACAGGCATCCGAATTGAATTGAAGCCGGCGTCCTTGATAAGCTGGAAATACTCTTCCTTGAGGGTAATTCCCCATGCCCCTTCATAAGGCGCTTCGAGGGCATTACCTAAATTAACACCTCTGCCCAATTGTTTATTCATAGCTTCTGCTTTTGCCTGGCCTTTTGCTTTATTTGCATCTTCAGCGGCCATGCAATGAGTTACAGCCAGCGTAAAAAACACCAAAATAATAAGCGTGGATAACTTGATTAATTTCGACATGGTCTTTTACTCCAAAAATGCCAATGAAAAAAGTAGTTAATCCGCCTTCGGCGGATAAAAAACGCGTGCTTACAGCATAAAGCGGAAATGTCTGTGGGAGTGGTGTCGCCTGTGTGCCGAAACCTTCAGCACTGGTTGCGGACTTATAAACAGCAAAACCGCTATAACGCCGAGCAGAAGCAGTATAGCAGGTTCGCCGAGGACTGCAAGGCGATAATAAATGCCTTTTGCTACGGCCAGCAGATTGACGGCGTTATCGATATCGAGCTGCTGTCGATAGGTGTCCAAACCGGCCGTTTCGACGGTCTGATTGCTTTTAAGAGCGACGCTGTGGCGGCCGCCTGCGGCCACGGCGACAAAACCCGTGCCCCGCGGGGCAACGCACTGTCCGTAGGCGTCCCATCCCCAGGCGGCTAACGACCCGTCGAGCTTGAGGGCAACGGTATGGAAGGCGCCTGTAGTCGTTGTCGCGATATCTGTGTCCGGGGGTATATGTTGTGCGCAATCGTTTAAGCCGAACACTATGGCCGAGCCGTCTTTTTTGTAGGCCCGGCTGCAGTAGTTATTGGCCTCGACGCTGACAAAATCATTACCGGCCGGAACGTTGCACTGCCCGTGAGTATTATCGCCCCAGGCGACCAGCGACCCGTCGGCGCGGATTGCAAGCGAATGGTAGCTGCCCGCTGCTATCGCGATAAATTTGCCGAAGGGGACGTCGCACTGCTGAAATTTGTTCCAGCCCCAGGCGGCGAGCGTTCCGTCTGACCTTATGGCGAGAGAATGATAGCTGCCAGCCGCTATCGCGGTGAAATTTTTACCCTGCGGGACGTCGCTTTGCCTGTAAGAGTTGCTGCCCCAGCCGGCCAGCGACCCGTCGGCCCTGAGGGCGAGGCAGTGAAGCCCGCCTGCGGAAATTGCCACAAAATCATCTCCCGCGGGGGCGTTGCACTGGCCGTATGTGTTGTCTCCCCAGGTGACAATCGTGGCGGCGTATGTATAACTGGATAGTAAGTAATTGCACAGTGGAAGGACCGCTGTAATGAAGCAGATGACTCGATATTTCATCCTTCACCTCCTCCTAAAACAGCTTTTACGAACTCCGGTGCCTGTCTGGAATTGGCGAAAACCTAATGCTATTATCCATTATAACTGCATACTGCTTCAAATCAAGCAAAATAATGGAAAAACAATAAAAAATCGTCGAGGCCGCGGGCACTGACAGTCGGCGGGTGAAAGGGGCATTTTTAGCTTAAAAACGCACTTTTTAGTGTGTTACTATCCCAGGCCGAATCTTTATTTTACACCTGATTTACTTGTGGGAAGGGGAAATGACTGGTGATATAATCGGATGCGCTGAAAATTTCCGATATTTTTATTGAGGTTTTTTATGGCAACTGATTTGGAAGGCAAATGGAAAAATATTAAAGTAGGGACGCAGGAAAAGATGCAGAAATTGCCCCTCTGGCGCAAAGTGCTGCTGATTCTGGTGCTGGCGGCGATGATATTGATTGCCGCAGTGATGCTTGCCGCTAATTTCGCTCAGAGGCGGCTGGTAAGCGAGGTCGCTCGGATAAGCAAGGCGGGCGAGCCGCTTGTATTTGCGGACCTCAGGCCGGAACCGAACCGGCCGGACCCGAACAGGGACGCCGGACGCTTCTACACCGATGCGGCAAGACGAATCAGGCCTGTTGACCTTGAGGACTTGATGAAATTAAACGTTTTTTACCGCCTGAATATGGTTTCACTTCCGCCGGATAAGTTTCCGGCCGAATTACGCGATAAAACAAGTGAAATACTGACTAAATCCGAACCAGTGCTTGAATTGCTCGACAAGGGAGCGCAATTTCC